>JAZRJH010000090.1:0-20168 GCA_045645685.1 Acutalibacteraceae bacterium | reverse complement strand
CCCGCTGAAGAAGTTCCCGCTGAAGAAGCAACAGCTGAAGAAAAAGTAGTAGTTGTTGGTTACACAATTTATGAACCCATGAACTACAAAGACGAAAACGGTAAGCTCGTTGGTTTTGACACAGAGCTTGCAGAAGCAGTTTTCGGCAACCTCGGCTACGAAGTAATCTTCCAGGAAATCGAATGGAGCAGCAAATATACAGACCTTGGTTCAAACACAATCGACTGCGTATGGAACGGCTTCACAGCTAACACAGCTGACGATGACGGCGTTCTCCGTTCAGAAAAGGTTGACTTCTCATACAACTACATGGAAAACCGTCAGGTAGTTGTTGTCAAGGCTGATTCAGGCATTGCAACAGCAGCTGATCTCAACGGCAAATTCGGCGTTGCTGAAAGCGGTTCAGCAGGCGAAGCATATGCAAAAGAATTCGAAGGCACAGCATTCAAGGGCTTCATCAAGCAGACAGAATGCCTCACAGAAATCAAGGCAGGCACAGCAGATTTCGCAGTTGTTGACGCACAGCTTGCAAAGAGCTATGTAGGCAAGGGCGACTATGCAGACCTCGTAATCATCGAAGACCTTTCAAGCGAAGTTGAATATTATGCAATCGGCTTCAAGAAGGGAAGCGAACTTACTGCTAACGTTAACGCTCAGCTTGAAGCTCTTGCAGCAGACGGCACAATCTCAGCTCTCGCAGAGAAATACGGCGTTTCCAACACAGCTATCACAGATTTCTCCGACCAGAAATAATTTTTAAAGATATATTGGAGTTTTAAGATGTCCTTTTTAGAAGTCACGGCTTTTTTGTTCGACGGCTTTAAAATATCTTTGCTTATCTTTGCGGTGACGCTGCTTTGCGGCGCACCGCTTGGTTTGCCTATAGCCTTTTGTTCGATGAGCCGATTCAAAATTGTAAAGTCAATTTCAAAGGTGATAGTCTGGATTGTAAGAGGTATTCCCCTTATGCTTCAGATATTCATCATCTACTATGTTCCCGGTCTTCTTTTCGGTTATCAGCTTTTCGGGCAGATTGACCGATATATGTTCATCGAATACGGCATTTCCGATGCGGGAAGAATCACAGCTGTTCTTATCGCATTTTCTCTCAACTATGCCTGCTATTTTTCGGAAATCTACCGCGGCGGTATCGAAAGCATATCAAAGGGTCAGTATGAAGCCGGATATGTTCTCGGTCTTACCAAATCCCAGATTTTCAGAAAAATCATTCTCAAGCAGGTTATCCAGCGCATCGTTCCGCCCATGTCAAACGAAATCATAACACTCATCAAAGATACCGCACTTGCAAACTGCATCATGGTTTGTGAAATCATCAAGAATGCAAAAGAACTTGCGGCAACAAAGGCAATGATCTGGCCCTTGTTCTTCACTGGCGTTTTCTATCTCTTATTTGTCGGTATTCTCACAGTTGTTCTCAACAAGGCGGAAAAGAAGCTGAGCTATTTCAGGAGTTAAAATATGTCGATATTAGAAGTAAGCAACATTAAAAAGAGCTTCGGTAAAACAGAAGTTCTCAAAGATATCAGTTTCACTCTCGAAAAGGGTGATGTTCTTTCCATCATCGGTTCATCGGGAAGCGGCAAAACAACATTGCTCAGATGTCTCAATTTTCTTGAAATCGCCGACAACGGCAAGATTATCGTTGACGGTGACGTTGTTTTTGACGGCAGCGATAAGACTTATCTTTCTGACGAAAGGATAAGAGAAAGCAGGCTGAATTTCGGTCTTGTGTTCCAGAATTTCAATCTTTTCCCGCAGTATACCGTTCTTGAAAATCTCACTCTCGCCCCCACTCTTCTCAAGAAAGGCGACGAGGCTTCGATAAAAAAGAATGCTCTTGAATTAATCAAGAAAGTCGGGCTTGAAGAAAAGGTTGGTTTCTATCCGTGCCAGCTTTCAGGCGGTCAGCAGCAGAGAGTTGCCATTGCCCGTGCTCTTGCACTCAACCCTAAAATTCTTTTCTTTGACGAGCCCACTTCGGCTCTTGACCCTGAGCTGACAATGGAAGTTCTCAATGTTATCAAAGGTCTTAAGGATTCAGGCTGCACAATGGTTATAGTTACTCACGAAATGGCATTTGCAAGAGATGTTTCGGACAAGGTTATCTTTATGGACGGCGGCATTATTGTTGAACAAGGCAGCCCCGACGAAGTTATCAACAATCCGAAAAACGAAAGAACAAAGCATTTCCTTAACCGTTTCAAAGAAAACAATTAATAAATTCAGCCATCGAAATGTTATTGCATTTCGGTGGCTGTTGTATTATAATGACAATATAAAACTATAAATTGAGGGACACTTATGAAATTTCTGATTGCATCCGACATTCACGGCTCGGAATTTTACTGCAAAAAACTTCTTGAAGCTTATAAAATCGAAAAAGCAGACAGGCTTCTGCTTCTCGGAGATATTCTCTATCATGGGCCGAGAAATGATTTACCAGAAGAATATGCACCCAAAAAAGTGATTGCACTTCTCAATGACATCAAAAACGAAATTCTTTGTGTCAGGGGCAACTGCGACACGGAAGTTGACCAGATGGTGCTTGATTTTCCGATTCTCGGTGAATATGCCGTGATTCCCGTAGGCGAAAGACTTCTCTATGCAACTCACGGCCACAACTTCAACGAAAGCCATCTTCCACCGCTCATGAAGGACGATATTCTTCTTCACGGTCATACTCATGTTCCCAAATGCATTGAACATGACGAATATATCTATATGAATCCCGGCTCGGTTTCGATTCCCAAAGAAAACAGCCACCACGGTTATATGACTCTTTCCGACGGCGAATTCCTTTGGAAGGATTTTGACGGAAACATCATAATGGAATATAAAGCATAAGGAGAATAAAAATGGAACTTATTCAGACAAGAGAACTTAACGGAAAAGTAAAAGCTCTTATGGTTCTTGCTTTCGCATTTCTCACAGGCTTCATGTGGCGAGTCAGAGGCTCTCACGGATGGGGCTCAATGTGGGGTATGTTTGCAGTCGGCGTTGCGATGGTGCTTTTCATCTTTGCATTCTTCGGCAACCGCAAAAAAATGGGATATGAAGCCATTCCCGTTGCTGTTATACTCATGGGTATCACAAACGGCGGATGGGGCACTCTCAACAGTCAGATGGGCGGTTATCTCGGAAGCACCGTTCCTTTCACAGGCGAAGAAGTAACTGCTACTATTGAAATCAGTCCGTGGTACGGATTGTGGGTGATGCTTCTTCTCGGATTCGGCTGGATGCCCCTTTTCTCAATTTTCCTTGGTTCGCTCTTTTCAAAAAGAGAATATAAAATCACAAACTACATAACAATAATCGCGATTTTTTATGTTCTTGTTTATGTGTTCATGTTCACTCTTTCGCACTTCATTGTCCCCTACATCACTCCGACCGCGGTTGAAGCGTTCAAAGACGGTCTTGCGGATAAGGGCATCGAAATGAGTCCCATGATGGCATTCATAAAGAACATGGGTTCCGAATCATGGTTCAAGAAAATCCCCTTCGGAAGAAATTACTATGCAAGCGTAAGAGTTATCTCCTACTCTGCGGCAGCTCTTTTAAGCTCGCTCACCGTTCTTGTTGCATTCCGCGACAAAATCACAGCTTTTCTTTCAACTGCAATCAATGCTATCATGGCTCTCGCAATCACAATTGCCGATGTGTTCCTTATCATTGATTCCGACAGAGGATTCCTTGCAAAAGTTACTCCCCCTGCATTCCTTGCTCAGGGTTCATGGTCACTCTGGGAATACTTCACAGGCTTCCTGCTCGGGTTAGGAGTTATGCTTCTTCTTGTTTGTCTGCCCAGGAAAATCACTCAGGGCGAAGGCAAATTTGAATACGAACCTCCGTTCAGAAAGCAATGGCTTCACGGTGCATACAGCGCTGTTCTTACCCTTTTCTTCACCTTTGTTCTGACAATCGCAAGACCGCTCGGAATGAGAATTGCAGATATGTTAATTGACAGAGGAATGCTTGATGATAACGAAATTTATGAAATCATCATCATGGCTGTTCTCGGTGTTATCGGATTCATTTTCTGCGCAGTCACGGTCAACAAAAATATCACGAAAAAGGCTCTTCCCGTTCCCGTTCCCAAAAGAGTTGAAGATTTCTGCATGAGTTCTCTTCCCAGATATCTCTTCGTTGTTGCACTCATCTATTTCTTCACATATGATATGAGTTTCATTGAAATATTAAAAAATCCTGCATCACTTGTTAATGTGACACAGGATGCAAATATTGTTCTTATTGTTATCATGGCAGCAAGCGTGCTTCTTTTCAACGCTTTCTGTTCATCAGCAAAAGAAATCGCAACAAAAGTCAACCAAAAATAATATTTCTGATTTCATCGGCGCAGCCTGCAATGTGGGTTGCGCCTGATTTTTTCAATTCTTCTTCGCTTCCGTAACCGAAAGTCACTCCGACACTTTCAACTCCTGCGCCGTTTGCACCGTCGATATCAAAATATCTGTCACCGACCATGAGCATCTTCTCTTTTGCAACATTCAGAGCTTCTGCGGAATTGTTGATAAGAGATGTTTTGCTCTGCGGTATATCATCTGCCGAAGGAGCTGAAATAAAATCGATAAGCTCGCCGATTCCGAGATAATCCACGATTCTTATGAGAAAATTCTGCGGCTTTGAGCTGGCAATTCCGACTTTGATTCCCGCTTCATGAAGCGTTTTGAAAAGTTCAAGTATTCCCTCATAAATTTCAAACTGAAATATTCCGCTTTCCGCATATTTTTCTCTGTATTTCTTCACGGCAAACCTGCACTTTTCTTCATCAATACCGAATTCACGCCTGAACGAATCAAATACGGGCGGACCGATAAATCTGCGCAATGTTTCGTTGTCGAGCGGCTCAAATCCGAGACATTCAACAGCATACTGAATTGAAGAAAATATGCCCTTGCCCGTGTCTGCAACTGTGCCGTCAAAATCAAAAAGCACGGCATCATATTTTGAAATCATACTATCTCTCCTTTTATACAGATATTTTATCACAAATTATGATTTCTATCAATATTTTCATTTACAATATAAATTTTATATGATATAATATCTTTTAATTTTAAACACAAATCCTTACGGAAGGACTGAAATATATGGAATACAATTTTGCAAAGGGCGTTGCATCGCTCAAGCCTTCAATCATCAGAGAAATTCTCAAGAGTTCAGGCAACACAATTCCCCTTGCCGCAGGCAACCCTGCACCCGATGCTTTCCCTGTTGACGACATCAAAAAAATCGTGGGTGAAATTTTCGAATCAGATCCCATTCTTGCATTGCAGTATGGCATCAGCGAAGGATATGCTCCCCTTGTTGCAAAACTTACAGAACTTGCAAAAGAGCGTTACGGCGTAGGCTCTGACAACGATTCTCTCATCGTTGTCAGCGGTGCACAGCAGGTAATGAGTCTCACAAGCCAGTGTTTTGTGAATTACGGTGATTGCGTTATCTGCGAAGAGCCTTCATTTATCGGTGCGCTCAACTGCTTCAGAAGTTTCGGCGCAAAACTTTCGGGCGTTCCCGTTGACAGCGACGGTATCAATATCGAAGCTCTCGAAAAGAAACTTCAGACAGAAGAAAATGTCAAGTTTATTTATACAATCCCCAACTTCCAGAATCCCGCAGGCATCACAATGTCGCTTGAAAAGAGAAAAGCGGTTTATGAGCTTGCAAAAAAATACGGAGTTATGATTCTTGAAGACAACCCCTACGGCGACCTTCGTGTTTCAGGCGAAGATGTTCCTGCAATCAAGAGCTTTGACACCGACGGAATTGTTATCTATTCGGGTTCATTCTCAAAGATTGTTGCTCCCGGTATCAGAGTCGGTTATGTGCTTGCTCCGAAAGAAGTTATCGCAAAACTTACGGTTGCAAAGCAGACTCAGGATGTTCACACTCCCCTTATTTCACAGCTTGTTGTTTACAAATGGCTCACCGAATATGATTTCGAAAGTCATATCAACAAAATCAGGGAAATCTACAAGCGCAAGCTCAACCTTCTCTGCGACTGCATTGACAGTGAGCTTTCCGATTTCCTTACATATCACAGACCCGAAGGCGGTCTTTTTGTATGGGCAAAGCTCAATGACGGAATCGATATGCTTGATTTTGTTAAAAAGGCAAGTGCCGCAGGCGCATCGGTTGTTCCCGGCAACGCTATGATGGTTGACGGCGATGCTCCCTGTCAGTATATCAGAATGAATTTCTCAACTCCTTCTGATGCAGATATCGTCAAGGGTGTAAAAATTCTCGGCGAAGTTGCCCGTTCACTTTAATAACACAGGAAGGTAAAAACTTATGGAAATTACAGTTCCCGAAAAAAAGCCTGTAGTTCTCAGCATGATTCAGCCGACATCCGTTCCCACTCTCGGTAACTATCTCGGCGCACTCAAGAACTGGAAGGCTATGAGCGATGACTACAACTGCCTTTATGCCGTTGCTGACCTTCACGCTCTCACAATTCATCCCGACCCTGCAAAACTCCGTCAGCAGATTATGGAAATGTATGCAATTCTCCTTTCAATCGGTCTTGACCCCGAAAAGAGCATTGTTTTCATCCAGAGTCAGGTTGCTGCTCATGCAGAACTCGCATGGCTTCTTGACTGCTACACACAGTTCGGCGAAGCATCAAGAATGACTCAGTTCAAAGAAAAATCACAGAAGCACGCTGACAACGTAAACGTTGGTCTTTTTGCATATCCCGTGCTTATGGCTGCCGATATTCTTCTTTATCAGGCAAACTTTGTTCCCATCGGTGCAGACCAGAAACAGCACCTTGAGCTTGCAAGAGACGTTGCAACAAGATTCAATTCACTCCGCGGCAACACCTTCACTCTTCCCGAGCCTTTCATCGGCAAGGTTGGCGCAAGAGTCATGAGCCTTCAGGACCCCACTCAGAAGATGTCAAAGAGCGACCCCAATCCCAAAGCTTCTGTTTCGCTTCTTGATGAGCCTTCTGTTATTCTCAAAAAATTCAAGTCAGCGGTCACAGACAGCGAAGCTTGTGTAAGATATGCAGACGGCAAGGACGGCATCAACAACCTTATGGCAATTTATTCATGCTGTACAGGTCTTGATTTTGCCGCTATCGAAAAAGAATTCGAAGGCAAGGGCTACGGCGACTTCAAGGTTAAGGTTGCAGAAGCTGTTATTGAAGAGCTCCGCCCCGTTCAGGAAGAATACAAACGTCTTATTGCAGATAAGCAGTATCTTCTTGATACAGCAAATGCAGGCGCGGAAAAAGCTGCCCGCATTGCAAACAGAACTCTTACCAAAGCAAAGAAAAAAGTCGGACTTTTGCTCGGTTAATCGCCCACAAAACAAAGTTTTTTGTTAATTACGACGAAAATGCATAAATATTCAAAATTTGCTTGATTTTTTGAATATTCGATGTATAATTAGTGCATAAACATTCTAAAAGAACGGAGAAACTATCATGAAAGAAATCAAAAAAGTTGTTCTTGCCTACTCAGGCGGACTCGATACATCAATCATTATTCCCTGGCTCAAGGAAAACTATAACAACTGCGAAGTTATCGCTGTTTCAGGTGACGTAGGACAGGGCACAGAACTTGACGGTCTTGAAGAAAAGGCTATCAAAACAGGTGCTTCAAAGCTCTACATCGAAAATCTTCAGGACGAATTCGTAAGCGACTACATCTTCCCCACTCTCAAGGCAGGTGCAGTTTACGAGAAGGAATACCTTCTCGGCACATCATTCGCCCGTCCCATCATCGCAAAGAGAATAGTTGAAATCGCAAAGGCTGAAGGCGCAGATGCAATCTGCCACGGCTGCACAGGTAAGGGTAACGACCAGGTAAGATTCGAACTTACAATCAAGGCTTTTGCTCCCGAAATGGAAATCATCGCTCCCTGGAGAATCTGGGACATCAAGTCAAGAGAAGAAGAAATCGAATACGCTGAAGCACACAACATTCCCCTTAAGATTAACCGCGAAACAAACTATTCAAAGGATAAGAACCTCTGGCATCTTTCACACGAAGGTCTTGACCTTGAAGATCCCGCAAACGAGCCTCAGTACAATAAGCCCGGATTCCTTGAAATGGGCGTTTCACCCGAAATGGCTCCCGATGCACCCACATACATCACAATCCACTTCGAAAAGGGTGTTCCCACAGCTGTTAACGGCAAGGAAATGGGCGGCGTAGAGCTCATCACATATCTCAACGAAGTTGGCGGCAAGAACGGCATAGGTCTTAACGACATCGTTGAAAACCGTCTTGTTGGTATGAAGTCCAGACGCGTTTACGAAAATCCCGCAGGTTCAATCCTTTTCAAGGCTCATGATATTCTTGAAACTCTTTGCCTTGACAGAGATACAATGCACTATAAAGAAATCGTTGCTCATAAGTATGCAGAACTTGTTTACTTCGGTCAGTGGTTCACTCCCCTTCGTGAATCTCTTGCAGCTTTCGTTGACAAGACTCAGGAAACTGTTACAGGCGATGTTAAGCTCAAGCTCTACAAGGGCAACATTATCAATGCAGGCGTAACTTCACCCTACACACTCTACAGCGAAGATTTCGCAACATTTGATGCAGACGAAGTTTACGATCAGAAGGATTCAGCAGGATTCATCAATCTCTTCGGTCTTCCCATCAAAGTTAAAGCTATCCTTGAGGCTGAACGCAACGCAAACAAATAAAAATAAAACAAGAGCCGTCAATTCAGGCGGCTCTTTTTCCCGTACAGGAGGACAATAACATGAAACTTTGGGCAGGTCGCTTTTCAAAGGAAGCGGACAAGAAAACCAACGATTTCAATTCATCAATAGCAACAGACTCCAGAATGTTTGCTCAGGATATCCGTGGCAGTATTGCTCATGTAACAATGCTTGCGGCAAAGGGAATTGTTTCAAATGAAGATGCCGAAATCATCATTTCCGAGCTCAACAACATCAAGTCGGAAATCACCGAAGGCAAACTTCTTATCGACCCCAATGCAGAAGATATCCACACATTCATCGAGCAGACTCTTACCGAAAGAGTAGGTGCACCCGGCAAACGCCTTCACACAGGCAGAAGCCGTAACGATCAGGTCGCACTCGATGTAAGACTCTATCTTCGTGACGAATGTGACGAAGTGCTGAAGCTTATCAACGAACTTATCGATGCTCTCGCCGCAAAGGGCGAAGAATACGGCAACGCTATCATGCCCGGTTATACTCATCTTCAGAGAGCACAGCCCATAACATTCAAGGCTCATCTTCTCGCCTATATCGAAATGCTGAGACGTGACCTCGGAAGAGTTGAAGATGCAAAGAAGAGAATGAATTCCTCACCTCTCGGAAGCGGTGCACTCGCAGGCACAACCTACCCCATCGACCGCTCAATGACAGCTTCTCTTCTCGGATTTGACTCATACACCGCAAGCACTCTTGACGGCGTTGCAGACAGAGATTTCTGCATCGAACTTGCAAGCGCACTTTCAATCTGCATGGTTCATCTTTCAAGACTTTGCGAAGAAATTATTCTCTGGTGTTCATGGGAATTCAAATTTGTTGAGCTTGACGATGCATTCTCAACAGGCTCAAGCATCATGCCTCAGAAGAAAAATCCCGATATTGCAGAGCTTGTAAGAGGTAAGAGCGGCAGAGTTTTCGGCGACCTTATGACTCTTCTCACAGTTATGAAAGGTCTGCCCCTGGCTTATAACAAAGATATGCAGGAAGACAAGGATGCGATTTTTGATGCATTTGACACAGTTAAAATCTGCCTTGTAACTCTTGTGCCCATGATTGCAACAATGAAGGCTATTCCCGAAAACATGAGAAAGGCTGCTGCAGGCGGATTTATCAACGCTACAGACTGCGCTGACTATCTTGTTTCAAAAGGTCTTCCTTTCAGAGATGCATATAAAGCAACGGGCGAGCTTGTTGCTCTTTGCATCAGAGAAGGCAAAACACTTGAAACTCTTTCACTTGATGAATACAAAAACATCTGTGATTTGTTTGATGACGGCGTTTATGATGCCATCAATCTTGAGAACTGCGTAAAACGCAGAGGTATGTAAACAATAAAACTGCTTGCATTTCAAAAAGATTTGCAAGCAGTTTTTTGTTATTTCAGAACTTTTTCGAGTGTTTTTCCAAGTATTTTTTCTTTGCATTCTTCCGAAATATCAAGGCTTCTGATTCTTGCGATATCGGATTTGATATGTTCGGGTTTTGAATACGGGAAATCAAGACCGAAAATGCTTCTGTCTTCGCCGGTCTGGGCAATTACTATTTCAAGCTCTTCATCAGTCAACGCCCATTCATCGCCCTTGCCCTTGCGGTTGCCGACACTTGTCCATCCTGCAAAAACATGGTCAATCCCGCCCCTTGAATTGTTGCACATAACGGCAAGCGCATCCTTCAAGAAATGATATCCGCCGATATGCTCCATGCTGAATTTCAGCTTAGGAAAATTCCATGCAACTTCGTCAAAAAGCAAAACATGATTATCTCGGAGTCTGTGCCAATGCATTCCCGAATGGAACGAAAGGAAAAGTCCGAGTTCCTGCGCTCTTTCATAAACCTGAAAGGCTTCTTCACCGTCAATGATAAATTCCTGATAAGGCGGATGGAGTTTTATTCCTTTGAATCCGAGATCGGCAATTCTGTCAACTTCATCCCGAAGATTTTGGGTGAAATCTATTGTACCGAAACCGACAAGTCTGTCATTTCCTTTTATCTGCTTTGCGAGCCAGTCATTCTGACTGCCTTCAAAACCGCCTTCGTGGAATCGGTCCGAAAACGGAGCAAAAGCAACGGCTTTATCAATTTCACATTCGTCAAGAAATTCCATAAGTTTCTCAACAGAGCCTTCGGGTCTTAATTCTTTTGGAAAAATATGTGCGTGATTTGCAAAAATCATTTTTATCACTTCCTTAATTTTATCATAAATTAATCAGTTGTTTTTGTCAATAATATAATCGGGAGATGATAAAATGAACGATAACAAACACACCTTGCTTCTTCTCAGAGAATGCAGTGCAGGAATCAGAATGGCTGTTGCTTCAATCGATGATGTGCTTCCCTATCTTGAAGAAAGTGAGCTGACACAGGTGCTCAAAGAAAGCAAAACAGAGCACAAAGACCTTGAAAAAGATATTGACAACACCCTGCATAAGCTCAATTGCGAAGGAAAAGAACCGAATATCATGGCAAAGGGTATGTCAAAAATCAAGGCAAATGCCGAAATGGCGTTCAAACCTACGGCGGCACAGGCGGCAAGTCTTATAACCGACGGCTGCGGAATGGGTATCAAATCAATCAATAAATACCTTAACCAATACCCTGCCGCATCAAATGAGGTTAAACATCTTGCAACAAGAATAAGCAAACTTGAAGAAAATCTTGAAGACAAAATGAGACCGTTTCTCTGAAATCAGACAGACCGTTTTGCGGTCTGTTTTCTTTTTATATTATTGACATTGCATTAAAAAATGATATAATATTTTTGAAATATTTTTGAAAAGGAAGCGAAAAAATGAAAAAATTCGTATCAATTCTCCTTTGCGTAATTTTTGCTTTTGCTATGCTTATTCCCGCATATGCAGAAACAGACAACAAACTCCGATTCAATGAAGACGGAAACTTCCGCATCATGCAGATTTCCGACATTCAGGACGGAACACTTCTCACTCCCGCTGCAAAGAAATTCATCAAAGAAGTAGTCATTGAAGCAAAACCCGACCTTGTTGTTCTCACAGGCGACAACATTTCAGCAGGCTCTGCAACAATAGGCATTGAAGCAATTGACCTTCAACTCGTAAAATACGGCATCAGCAATTATATGTCAGTATTTGAAGAAATCGGCGTTCCCGTTGCAGTTGTTTTCGGTAACCACGATGCTGAAGAGATTGTTTCCAAAGAAGATCACATGGCTTTCTACACAGAATACGATTGCTGCGTTGCAATCGACGAAGGCGATGCACTTTATGGCTGCGGAACATACAATCTTCCCATCTACTCATCAAAAGACGATTCAAAGGTTGCTTATAACCTTTTCATGATTGACTCAAATATGTATGACGATGTGAACGGCGGCTATGACTATGTTCACGAAGATCAGATCAAGTGGTATGTTGACACTGCAAACGCTCTCAAAGAACAGAACGGCGGCAAGACTGTTCCCTCAATGATGTTCCAGCACATCGTTGTCAAGGAAATTTACGATGTTATCGAAGAAATCCCCGAATCAGAAACAGCTTCACGCGAATATGTTGAAGATAACGGCAAGTACTATTCTTTCAAAGCTGAAAACTACAAAGTGGGCGAACTCAACGAAATGCCCTGTCCCCCCACATACAACGGCGGTCAGTTTGATGCAATTGTAAATCAGGGTGACGTTGTTGCAATGTTCTTCGGTCATGACCACAAGAACACATTTGAAGTCAGCTACAAAGGCGTCGACCTTATCAACTCACCCACATCAGGCTTCGGTTCATACGGTGACCAGGGCAGAGGCGTGAGAATCATTGATATCAACGAAAACACAACAGACTACGAAACATCAATCATCACATATCTTGATTTCTATGCAGATAATGATTATATGCTTGAACAGTATACTCTTTATGCAAATGAATCAGGTGTAGGTGAAGTAATTCTCGCATTCTTCAGAACAATCTTTTTCGCAATTGCAAATATTTTCTGATAAACAGATTCAAGGGGCACACTTTTTCAGAAGCTGTGCCCTTTTTCAATAAAGAGGTGTGAAATGAAAAAGAAGTTTTTGAAAGTAGTGGCTGTTATCTTCGCTGTTATTGCTGTTATTGCGGCTGTTACGGCAATTGTCAACACTGCTCTGGTTAAATCAAATATCGAATATGCAAAAACCTTCCCATCTGCGGAAAGCGCTGATATCAAATTTGAGAACACTTCCGACGGCAAATGGAATATATACTCCGATAACGGACTTAAGGTTGTTCAGATTACCGATGTGCATATCGGCGGCGGTTGGATGTCTGTCAAAAAAGACCGCATGGCGCTCAATGCTGTTGCCGCAATGATAAGCGCAGAAAAACCTGATTTTGTTGTTGTTTCAGGCGATATTTCGTTCCCTGTGCCGTTTATTGCAGGAACATTCAACAACAAATCCGCAGCAAGAATCTTTGCTGAGCTTATGGAAAATCTCGGAGTTTACTGGACTGTTACATACGGCAATCACGACACAGAGGCTTACAGCTATTTCAGCCGTGAAGATATAACCGATTTATATGAAACATATCCCCATTGTCTTATGAGAGACGGCGCAAACGATGTTGACGGCAACGGAAATCAGGTGTTCAACATAGTAAATTCTGACGGATTTATTACACGTTCGATTTTCACAATGGACTCACACTCCTATATTGACGGCGACATTCTGGGAATCTTCTGGAAATACGATAACATTCATGAAAATCAGATTGAATGGTATAAGAACACCGTTGAAGAAAACCGCACTCACAACATGATGAAACTCTCTTCTTCAAGCACAGTTGCTCCGCTTGAAGATATCAATTCACTCAATCCCTCTTCAACCGTTTTCATTCATATTCCCATTTCGGAATATAAGGATGCATGGGTTGAATATTCCGAAAACGGCTATGCAGACACAGAAACCGTAAAATACAACTACGGCGCGGCCGGCGAATCGGATAAGATTGTTTATCACGGAGTTTATGAGGATAACTTCTTTGAAACAATGCTTGAGCTCGGAAGTACAGACTCCGTTTTCTGCGGTCACGACCATCTCAACAATTTCTCGCTGAACTACAAGGGCATTGATCTCAACTATTCCTACAGCATTGATTATCTTGCTTATTCAGGCATTTCAGAGCTCGGCTCACAGAGAGGTTGCACCGTTATAAACATCGACGAAAACGGCAATGCAGAATACGGCATTGAAAATTACTATCAGGAAAAATATTCTTCACTCTACGAAAAAGAAAAAGTGACTATGCAGGAGCTCGGACAATGAAAAACGGACTGATTCTTGAAGGCGGTGCAATGCGAGGACTTTTCACCGCAGGTGTCATGGATGTCTTTATGGAAAACGGAATTGAATTTGATGCTGCAATCGGCGTTTCGGCAGGTGCGGCATTCGGATGCAACTATAAATCAAGGCAAATCGGCAGAGTTATAAGATACAATAAAAGATTTGCAAAAGACCCGAGATTCTGCAGCCTCCGCTCTCTTATCAAAACAGGTGACCTTTTCGGCGCAGAATTTTGTTATCATACCATTCCCGATACTCTTGACCTCTTTGATGAACAGGCATACATTGAAAATCCCATGGATTTCTATGTTGTTGTGACTGATGTTGAAACGGGCAAAGCGGTTTATATCAATTCCGACGAAGCAGGTTCGGATGCCCTTGAATGCTTCAGAGCATCTGCATCGATGCCCCTTGTTTCGAAGCCTGTTGAAATAAAAGGCAAAAAATATCTCGACGGCGGCATTGCAGATTCTGTTCCGATTCAGTATTTTGAGAGCATCGGATTTGAGAAGAATGTTATTATTCTCACTCAGCCGAAAGGATATTCAAAGAAACCGAGCGCAGCGGCAAAAATCATGAAATATGCTCTCAAGGAATATCCGAATGTTGTGAAAACAATGGAAAACAGACACATTGAATATAACGAAACTCTCGCTTATATTGAAGAACGGGAAAAAACGGGTGCGGTTTATGTTATAAGACCCGATGCTCCGCTTGAAATCGGAAGAGTTGAGCACAATCCCGATGTTATGCAAAGAGTATATGATATCGGCAGAGAAGTTGCCGAAAAACATCTTGAAAACATAAAAACATTTCTGAAATAAAATATCCCTTGGATTTTGTGAAAAATCCAAGGGAATTTTTGTTATTTGCATGACGGACATCCGCCGTTCTGAGCATGAGGACAAGTCTTGCTGTCCGGACAGCCTATACATTTCTGCCCTTTCTTTTTTGCCTTTACAATATATAACACGGCAAAACCGACTATCGCAATCAATATAACCGAGATAATAATATTTTCCATGATTCTCTCCTGATTATTTCACACTCATCACGGGAGTTTTCTTGCTTTTAAGCGCCTTTTCTTTTTTGCTCATATTGTTTGAATGAATGCAAAGGCAGATGATAATCGCTGCAAAAACAAGAACGGCAACAAGTCCGTGAACAAAGCCTTCGCCGACCGAACCGGTTGTGATTGCAGTTCCGAGCTGGTAAACAAGATATCCGACTGTAAATCCTGTGCCAAGCTGATAACCGATACCTGCCCAAAGCCATTTTGCACTCTTCATTTCGCTTCTCATAGCACCGATAGCAGCAAAGCAGGGAGGTGAATAGAGATTGAACATCAGATAAGCAAGGGCTGCTGCTTTTGAAACTGCAAACACACTTGCAACTTCTGCGCCTGCACCTTCCATGAGAACAAGCTCTTCGGTATCAATCAGATTTTCAAGCCCCACGAAGCACACTGCAAGAGTGCCTACAACATTTTCTTTCGCAATGAATCCTGTAATGGCTGCTGCTGCAAGCTGCCACGAAAGAACACCGACCACAGGGAAAAGGACATATGCAAACGGGCCTGCAATTGAGGCGAGAATTGAACTGTCCGCTGTTTCTGCGGCGGTGAAATTCCATGTGAAGGACTGCATAATCTGAACCGCTGTGTTACACAGAAGAATAATTGTTGCGGCTTTGACTATATATGACCATCCCCTGCTGCACATGGATTTGAATGCTCTCCAAAGGCTCGGGGCTTTGTATTCGGGGAGCTCCATGATGAAGAATGATTTTTTTGCTTTGTGTCCCGTGATTTTATTGATTATAAGTGCACTTATAAAAATCAGAACGATACCTGCAAAATACATAAGCGGGCCGACCCACGGAGCATTATCGAAGAATGCACCTGCAAAAAGCGAGATAACGGGGAGCTTTGCACCGCAGGGCATGAACGGAGTTATCATTGCGGTTGCTCTGCGCTCACGCTCGTTGCGGATTGTACGGCTTGCCATAACACCGGGAATTGCACATCCGATACCGATAACAAAAGGAATAACCGATTTTCCGCTGAGACCCACTTTCTTGAAAATGGGGTCAAGAACAACAGAAACCCTTGCCATATAACCGCAATCTTCAAGAAGAGCGATAAGAAAATACATTACCATAACGAGTGGCAGGAATCCGACAACGGCAATAACGCCACCGATTACACCGTCTATCAGAAGCGAATAAAGAAGCGGATTTGCATTTTCAAAGAATCCTGCTAACCAAGTCTGAAAACTCTCAAGAAGAGTTACAAGACCCGGAATCGATGTACCGTTTTTGAACTCATAACCCTCTGCAATCCATACACCGGGGCCTGACTGAGAAATCCAGAAAACCGCAAACATAATAACTGCAAAAATGGAAATTCCGAGCCATCTGTCAGTAAGAACAGCATCGATTTTGTCGTGTATATTCTTTTCTCTTGTAAGTGTTTTTCTTGTTTCAACTTCTTTGACTGCATTATTAACAAAAGCAAAGCGCTTTTTATCTGCCTGCACAACCGATTTTTTATCCGTAAAATCTGTGTTTCCCTGATGATAAGGTGCAATCTGCCCTTTACCTTTTAAAGATACTGCACATTTAACAAGTTCTTCAAGACCGTCTGCGGATGTGGAAACGGTTTCAACAATCGGGCAACCGAGTTTTGCCGAAAGAACGGCAACATCAATTTTGTTCTCTTTTTTTCTGTTGACATCGGTTTTGTTAAGTGCAACAACAACTGGGATTCCGAGCTCGAGAAGCTGGGTTGTGAAAAAAAGGCTTCTGCTGAGATTGGTAGAATCAACAATATTGATAATCACATCGGGGTTTTCATTTTTTATATATGTACTTGTAACGCTTTCTTCTGCAGTGAAAGGCGACATTGAATATGCACCCGGAAGGTCAACAGCAACAATATCTGTTCCGCCTGAATAAATCTTCTTGACAGAATGCTCTTTCTTTTCAACCGTAACTCCCGCCCAGTTACCTACCTTTTCGTTTCTGCCCGTGAGCGCATTATACATGGTTGTTTTTCCGCTGTTGGGATTTCCCGCCAAAGCAATCCTCATTTTTATTCCCCCCTGTAACAAATCAGTTGTCGCGTTAGTTTTCGCTAACCGCGCAGTAAAAATAATCGGCACAAAACTATGCCGTAATCAGATTTTTATATTTTTTGCAAGCTGCTTATCAATATTGTATCTTCCGTCTTTTATCGAAACAATGCAGCCGCTGCTGTTGCGATGAACAACCGTGATAGGCTCACCGCTGTAGCATCCGAGCGAAAAGAGAAATGCTTCAAGCTCTTCATCTTCGGTTTCGATGCTGCGGATTATATATTCTCTTCCTTCAACAGAGTCAAGCAAAGTCATAAATTCCACTCCTGTTCCACAAAAACATCGACAGTTAGTCGGCGCTAACTATCGATAAGTTTAATCCATTTTCCTTTATTTGTCAACAAGTTTCAGTAAAAAAATTTCAAGCAATTTTTAACTTTGTTATTTTTAACAAAAAATTAGCTCGCACTAACTATGCTGTTGTCATTTTTACCCTTTATATAAAAATATTAAGAAAACATTAAGAATTTGTTAGTTGAATGTTAGTAAATTATAATGTTATAATATCGCAGAAATCAAAATATAATATTTTTTGTACGGAGGATGCAATGTCAGCGTCTTATTACAACGAAAAAAGATACAACAATTTCAGAGAAATCATCAATGATTCCGCTATGAAACATGCGAACAAAACGGCTTTTCAGATAAGAAACGGAAAAGACGGATTCCGCAATATAACCTATTCAAATCTCAAAGACCTTTATTACGGTCTTTGCACAAAGTTCATTGAAATGGGTTATCTCGGAAAGAAAATCGCAATTATCGGAGCTAACTCATTCGAATGGGCACTTTCTTATCTCTGCGCAGCAACTGTCGGTGTTGCCGTGCCTATCGATAAGGAATTGCAGGCAGAAGATGTACGCGATTTCTTTGACTCAGCCGAATGTGTTGCAGTCTGCACGGACAACGAAAAAATCGGAGTTCTCAAAGATGTTGTCACCCGTGAAATCAACTATATACCTTTTGATACCATCGAAAAGCTCGCAAATGAGAAGTGCGACACAGCACTTGTTGATTCAATCGAAATCGGCAAGGACGAAATGCGCATTCTTATTTTTACATCAGGCACAACAGGAAACTCAAAGGGTGTTTGCCTTTCACAAGATAATCTTTGCGCAAACATTCACTCAACCGTAAAAATAGTCAAGGTTACTCCCAAAGACAAGACTCTTTCTATTCTTCCGCTTCATCATACCTATGAATGCACAATCAATTTCCTTCTTGTTCTTTCAAAAGGTGCAACCATCTGTTACTGCGACGGTCTTACCAAGGTGCAGAAGAATCTTCTTGAATATCAGCCCACGGCACTCATCGTTGTTCCCGCACTTCTCAAGGTGCTTAACAAGAGAATCAAGAAATCAATCGCCGCTGACTGTCCCGCAAAATATAAGGAATATTTTGAAAACGAATCGCTTGCAGACGCATTGAAGAAAACACCCTTCATAATCCGCAAGATAATCTGCTCAAAGGTCAAGAAATCGCTCGGCGGAAAAATCAGAATGTTCATCGTCGGCGCTGCAGAGCTCGATCCCGCTCTCGTTGAGGATTTCAGCGCACTCGGCATCCGCGCTCTTCAGGGCTACGGTCTAACTGAATGCGCTCCCCTTCTTGCAGCCAACAATGATTTTCATATCAATACCCAATCAACAGGCGTTGCTGTTCCCGGTGTTCAGCTTAAAATCGACAATCCCAACGATGAAGGCGTAGGCGAAATTCTTGCCAAGGGCGACAACATCATGCTCGGATATTATAACGACCCCGAAGCAACCGCAGAAGTTTTCCGTGACGGATGGTTCTGCACAGGCGATCTCGGATACATCAACGACGAAGGCGATCTTTTCATAAAGGGAAGAATAAAGAATGTTATCGTTACCGAAAACGGCAAGAACATCTATCCCGAAGAGCTTGAAACAAGACTTTCGGAATACCCCGAAATCGGCGAAGTTCTTGTTTACGGTGCAAAGGAAAACGGTGAATCCTTTGTCAAAGCAAGAGTGTTCCCGAATCTCGATTATCTGAAACAGAAATTCGGCAGACAGCCTTCCGAAGAAGAAACCGAAAAGGCTGTTAAGGGGGCAATTAAGGCAGTCAACAAGAAAATCCCCGGTTACAAACACATCAAAACCGTTGAAGTTCTTGATAACGCTCTCGAAAAGACAACAACTCAGAAAATCAAGCGATTCGGTAAAAATGTGAAATAAGAATATAATCCTGCGGCATATCATCGGAAAAGCCGCAGGATTTTTATTATATTATATTGCCTATTTAAAAAGGTTTTGATATAATTATTATATCACACAGAAAGAGGTAATTTTATGGCTAAAATAATCGGCGAAAAAATCCCCAATATTCCCTGGCAGGATAAACCCGAAGGATATAAATATCCCGTATGGAGATATGACGGAAACCCCGTTATAACCCGTGACAATCTCTATATGGCAAACAGTATTTTCAATTCCGCAGTTGTTCCCTACGGTGACGGATTTGCAGGCGTTTTCAGAGTTGACGTTATGAGCCGTGACCATACACTTGTTGTCGGCTACAGTAAAGATGCAATTAACTGGGAACTTGAAGAGAAGGTTATTTTCAGAGGCTACGACCCCAGACTCTGTCTTATTGACGGCAAATATTATCTTTCATGGCTAAATCTTACTCCTTACCGCACAACAATCGGCATTGCATACACAACCGATTTTAAAGAATGGACACACCTTGAAGATGCCTGCTATCCCGTTGCAAGAAACGGCGTGCTCTTCCCCAGAAAAATCAACGATGAATATGTTCTTCTCATCAGACCTTGCGACAGAGGCCACACCCCCTACGGCGATATCTTCCTCAGCCACAGCAAGGACCTTACATATTGGGGTAAGCACAGATTCGTTATGTCACCCGTCAAGAACTGGGAAATGACAAAGGTCGGCGCAGGCCCAACTCCCATCGAAACAGACGAAGGCTGGCTTATGTTCTATCACGGCGTTCTCACAAGCTGCAACGGTTTCACCTATGCAATGGG
>JAZRJH010000089.1:0-10696 GCA_045645685.1 Acutalibacteraceae bacterium | reverse complement strand
GAGTCATGATTGTTGATGATGTGAGTGCTGTGTCGGGATTTCTGAAAAGATCCATAACTGCAAGGTTTGCGCCTCTGCACATACCAAAGTCGTCTGCATTGATAATAAGATATCTGTCCATTTTTATTTCTCCTTTATATTAAATCTTTATAGTCAATTTTATTGCTGTCAAATTTGTTCACATCAAGCTCTTTTTCGCCGATGTATGCTTTGTCAACCTGCTTTATGCCTTTGACATATTCCGGTTTGCCGGGGCAGAAGGGGTAAAGTCCGAGAATACCGAAGATATACCAGATAGCGGTTGTACCGTTATCTTCATCACCGGGGAATCCGTCATCTTCATATGAGAAAAGTTCATCGCAGATTTTTCTGACCCAATATGCGGATTTTTCAACTTCGCCGAGTTCGGAATAGATATAAGGAATATGGAAGCTCGGCTGATTGTTCATTCCGCACTGACCGAAGTCAGCTGCCGCCATTTCGGTGATTTCATGAATTTCACAGTTGTAGCCGTGAATAACATAATAGGGGGGAGTTGCGAAAAGTTCATCGATTTTTTCGATGAGCTTATCCTTGCCGCCGTAAAGCTCTGCAAGACCTTCCATATCATGTGGAACAGCGAATGAATTCTGCCATGCGCTGCCTTCAGTGTAATCTCTTCCCCATCCGATGGGAGTAAAATCGGGTCTGAATCTGCCGTTTTTATCCTTTGCACGCATGAATCCGCTTTCGGCATCAAAAAGATTCTGATAGTTGAGTGCACGCTTTCTGTATTCGGATTCAACATCGGTTTTGCCGAGAATTTTTGCAATCTCTGCGATACACCAGTCGCCGTAAGCAGCGTCAAGAGTAAGGTTTACGGTTTCTTTTTCCTCTTCGTAAGGAACATATCCGAGTTTGCAGTAGCTTTCTGCACCGTTTCTGCCGAAATCATTGTGACCTGAATTCTTGACGGAATGTTTTATCATGCCTTCAAGTGCGATTTCGAGAAGATCATTATCGATAAAACCTTTTACCGCACCGTCGCAGATAACAGCGTCAACGAGTGTGCTGGGCATACATCCGCATTCGCCGATTGAAAGCCAACGGGGGAGCCATCCGCTTTCTTTATATTCCATAATAAATGCACGGAGCATTTCACGGAGTTCGTCTTTTGCAACAAGTGCAAAGAAAGGGTAAACAGTTCTGTAGGTATCCCAGAACCCGTTGTCTGTGTATCTTACGCCGCTCTTTGTTGAGCCGTCATGCGGACAATAGTGAACGGGATTGCCGTTTTTATCGTATTCATAGCATTTGTGGGGATAGAGAAATGCTCTGTACATACATGAATAGAATGTTCTGAACATTTTCTTATCCTTGGTTTCAATTTTAACTCTTGAAAGATAGCCTTCCCAGATATTCTCTGCTTCAGATTTGACCTGAGCAAGTGTTTTTGAAGCAACTTCATTTTTGAGATTGAGTTCAGCCTGCCTGAAGCTGATATATGATGCGGCAAGTTTGATTTCGGTTGATTTGTTAGTAAGAGCAATGTGGATTCCCGATTTTTTGCCCCTGCATTTTGTTCCCGAAAGGAATTTGTTGCCGATGTTTATCTGTGTTTTTCTGATATCGACGCTGCCTTCGGGGAACTTCATAACAATGTAGTTCTTGAACTTCACAGCTTCGCCGCTCATGTGCATATCCGTTGATGCATAAAGAGTGTTTGTCTTTGCATCAAAACGGTAAGAATAATTGCCTTTTACGGGAAGCACGGAAAGGAAGTTGTCGATATCTTCGTCAAATGTGACTTTGATAACAGCGCATCTTTCTGTGGGTGCAAGTTCAAAATCAGCTCTTGAACGGAGAAAACGTGTTTTGAGATAATAGGGGGTAAGAATCGCTTCTTCGGGTCTGTATCCCGACCAGCGTCTGCCGTTATCAGCGGCGATGAGTCTGTTCTGGGGAAGAAAAACAAAAGCGCCGTAGTCTGCAATCCAGGGTGAAGGCTGATGGGTGAGTCTGATGCCTTCAAGACTGCGGCTGTCGGGATGATAATACCAACGGGTATCGGCTTCCGTCTGCGGAGCAAATGCCGTCATGCCGAAAGGAAGCTGAACAAGGGGCAGGGTGTTGCCGTTTGAATAACGGTGAGTTGATTTACTGCCTTGCTTTGTGTTTACATAACTGCAATATTTCATTTTTATTCCTCCGAGAGAATGTTTATAAGATTATCGATGCTGTAAAATCGGGATTTTCTTATTGAAGAAACGAGCTTATCCATGTTGGGTTGGGAATGCTCAACTTCTTTTGAATATTTCTGCATTGCGGTTATTCTTGCTGATTTGTCATCGGGATTTTCTGCTTGCAGACGGCTGATTATTATGTAAGAAACTGCCGCAAATTTCGCCTTGGAAAGCAGGTCGCCGTCAAACGCCGCCGTCATCAGATAACGGAAGACGAAATATATCATCAGGTGTTCATATTCCCACTCGTATCCTACGGGATTTGCAGGCTCGGATTTTTCTGCTTTTCCGAGTTTTGATTTCCATGAATCATCGAGCATTTCAAGGCTTTTGAAGTTGTCAAAATACTTTGACAGAGTTCGGCTTTTATCGGAATGAGAGCCGATTTTATAAACGGAATTCAGATAGTCTTTCTGACAGATTTCTTTTGTCTGCGAAAGATTGTTTCTTCTTATCAGAAGCTGAATTTCCGATGATAATTCAAGGAATGCGGCAATTCTTTTTTCTATCGTAAATTTTCTGTTCTGGAGTATATTTATCGCCGTTTTTCGTGTTTCAATGAGTGTAAAATACAAAGTCGGGTCAATTGCGGTGGGAATGATATCGGCGTGAACTTCTTCAGTTGAAAAACTTATCGGTTCGGGGCTTTTCATGATGATTCTTGCCGCTTCGGGGCAGGAAAGCGAGATTCCCGTTTCCGTTCTTGCGCCGAAATATGTGATGTGTCTTGGAAACTGACGGCAGGTGCGGCAGAGAGAATCATGCCCCAGCTCGATATACATTTCACAAAGTCCGTTCTCAAGCAAAAACGGGCAACGGTTGGCGCATGGGATAAAAATGCTGTCGCCGTCTTCGTCAACGGTAATGAGAGAGCGTATTTTTTCGGCATATCTGCCGCTCAGATTGCTGTATTTTTCAAGGCTTGCATCGTCAACAACTATTTCCCAGCCTGCGCAGCAGGTGTCGGGGCATTCGTCTGCGATGCACGAAAATTCTTTGTAATAACGGGGAAAAGTGTTCTGCATTTTTTCACCTGAAAATCAAGGGGCTGTCAATGACAACCCCTGTGAATCATTCTTCGATTTCGGGAACAACAATGTTGTTTTCGGGGATTTCGTTTTCGGTGATTTCTCCGAATTCATTTGTTGAAGGTTCGGTCTGGGCAACAAAGACCTTGAGATAAACCTTTGTTCCTCTTGTGTATGTCATTTCCGCAATGGGAGCCATTGAAACAACTTCGTTTTCTCTGTGATATCCGTCGGATGTTTCGGTTCTTTCACACACGAAACCGAGTTCTTCCAGTCTTGCAACCGCTTCTTCATAATCCGAACCGACAATATTGGGAAGAACTATCTGTTCCTGACCCTTGCTTACATAAAGAACGATTTCTGTTCCCTTGGGAACGGTCGAGTTCGGTTCAATGCTCTGGGTAACAACATAACCCTTTGCAATATCGTTGTTGAAAACGGGTTCTTCCTTGAATTTGAAGTTGCTGTAGAATACGGGATTTGATTCAATTGAGAGATAGCTTTTTTCTCTGAAATCGGGAACGGCAACCATTTCGGATGATGTCTGCGAAACGGTGGGAGCTGTTGTGTTTTCCGAACCGAAACTGAAATTGATTTTGTCACGGAAAACGGTTAAAGAAAGAACTATAAAAAGAATCAGACCGATTGCAAGGCTTATAACAGCGGTTGTGATGATAACCTGAACGCCGTCTTTTTTTATGGATTTTTTGCCTTTGGCAGGTGTCTGCGCAGGAGTTTTCTGAACGGGTTTCTGAGCTGCAGGAGCAGGTGCGGGTCGCTGGTACTGACCGCTCACAGCCGCCGCTGTGGGTGAAGCGGAAAGTTCTGCTCTGAGCTGTTCAACGGTTCTTGTTCTGTCTCCGGGAAGAATCTGAAGAGCGTTGATAAGACCGTTGATGACATAGGCAGGAAGAGTTTCGGCAAATTTGCCGGGAACCATGAGTCTGTCGTTTGTCATTCTCTCTTTTGCGGAAATCGGGTCGCTTCCGATAAGGGTTCTGTAAAGAACAGCGCCGAAGGAATAAATGTCAGTCCATGTGCCCTGACTTCCTTCAAAGCCGTATTGTTCAATTGCCGAGTAGCCGTCGAAAAGCTGGCTGTTGAGATCGCTTCTTGCCGTTCTTGCGGCACCGAGACAGAATCCCGTGATTTTAACCTTGCCGTCGTTGCCGATGATAAGGGTTGAAGGGGAGATCCCTCTGTGGATTATGCCCTGGGAATGAAGCGTGCTGAGAGTTGAAAGAATGGGCATGAGAAGCTGTTTTGCCTTATCCCATGCGATATATCCTTCTTTGTTGCGAAGAAGAAATTCCCGAAGAGTTATGCCTTCAAAATGGTCATAAACCGCATATGATGTGCCGTAGTCATCAACAACATTTGTGACGCTGATGAGAGCGGAAAGACCCTTGAGCTTTGCGAGTTTTGTCCAGAGTTCAACGAAATCCTGGCGAAGTTCTGCAAAGACCGATTCGCTGCCTCTCATAACCTGAAGATTGAGATTTGAAGTTGTTCTTGCGGTGAAAGAATCGGGGATAAATTCTCTGATTTTAACTGCTTTTTTCTCGGAAAGATCCCAGCCGATATAGGTTGCACCTTCGCCGTTATATTCAAGCATTTTTCCCACAAGATAACGGTTTGCGATAACTGTTCTTACGGGAAGATACGGGGGAATCTGTGTTGATTCAGCATGGTATCCGCAATAAGGGCATTGCTTGCTGTCGCCGATTTCACGCATACAGCTCATGCATAAATTGTCTGAACTTATCATATTTCAGGCGCTCCTTGCCATTTAAATTTTTTAGATTAAAACATAATGATAATAACAAAACCCGCCGCATTTGTCAATGAAGGTGACATTTTTGTAACCATTATCGTCAAAGTGTTTAATTATTGCAGGCAGTTTTTGTATATTAAATATTAACATATATACTTGAAAAGAAAGCGGATTATTGATATAATATCACAGAATAGAGTTTCTCTGTAAAAAGGAGGTTGTGTCCGATGAAATACGATAAAAACAGCGTACCGCTTTATTTGTTTCATCAGGGAACAAACGCCAGAGCTTATGAATTTCTCGGTGCTCACCCCGACAGCGATGGCGGAGTGTATTTCAGAGTATGGGCTCCCAATGCGAGCCATGCAGGTGTTGCAGGTGATTTCAATGGCTGGCAACCCGAAAATGCTCCCATGCAGAAAATCAGCGACGGTGTCTGGGAATGCAAAATATACGGCGTTGAAAAATTCGATGCTTATAAATTTGTGATTACATCTGCTGACGGACGGGTGCTTTACAAAAGCGACCCCTATGCTTTCCATACACAGACAAGACCCGAAACCGCATCCAAATATTACGGGGAGCTTGATTTCAAGTGGACGGATAAAGCATGGATGAAAAAGCGCAAAGCGAGAGATATCTATGCATCTCCCGTTAATATCTATGAAGTCCATGCAGGTTCATGGCAGGCATATGACGACGGAAATCCGCTTCCTTACCGTGAGCTTGCGGACAGACTTATTCCCTATGTGAAAGAAATGGGATACACACACATTGAGCTTCTTCCCGTAACGGAACATCCGTTTGACGGTTCATGGG
Organism: Acutalibacteraceae bacterium; assembly: GCA_045645685.1. Taxonomy (GTDB): domain Bacteria; phylum Bacillota; class Clostridia; order Oscillospirales; family Acutalibacteraceae; genus CAG-177. Next base: position 4,853 of record JAZRJH010000089.1, on the reverse strand, counting down.
GATATCAGGTGACGGGTTATTTTGCTCCCACTTCACGCTACGGCACTCCCGATGACTTTGCTTATTTTGTTGATAAGGCACACAAAGAAAACATCGGAATCATCCTTGACTGGGTGCCTGCTCATTTTCCGAAAGATGCCTTCGGACTTTATGAATTCGACGGCACTCCGTGTTATGAATATGCAGACCCGAGAAAGGGCGAGCATTATGAATGGGGCACAAGAGTTTTTGACTACGGCAAAACCGAAGTCCAGAGCTTCCTTGTTTCGAGTGCGATGTTCTGGCTTGATAAATATCACATAGACGGTCTGAGAGTTGATGCCGTTGCTTCGATGCTCTATCTCGATTATTGCAGAACAGACGGCAACTGGATGCCCAATGTTGACGGCGGACGCGAAAACCTTGAAGCGGTTGCGTTCCTCAAAAAGCTCAACGAAGCAGTTTTCAAAGAACACAGCGATGTTATGATGATTGCCGAAGAAAGTACCGCATGGCCCATGGTTTCAAAGCCGACCTATATGGGCGGTCTCGGTTTTAACTTCAAGTGGAATATGGGATGGATGAATGACTGTCTCAGATATTTTTCGCTTGACGGTATCCACAGAAAATACAATCACGATTGTCTTACATTCTCGTTCTTCTATGCTTTTTCGGAAAACTTTGTTCTTCCGATTTCGCATGATGAGGTTGTTCACGGCAAATGCTCGCTCATCAACAAAATGCCCGGCACATACGAAGAAAAATTTGCGGGTGTCCGCTCATTTCTCGGCTATATGATGTCGCATCCGGGCAAAAAGCTGATGTTCATGGGCAGCGAGTTCGGTCAGTTCATCGAATGGAATTACAAACAGCCGCTTGACTGGCTTCTTCTTGATTACGATGCGCACAAGCAGCTCAGAAATTATGTTGCTTCGCTCAATTCGTTCTATAACAACAACGCTCCGCTCTGGGAAGATGACTACACATGGGAAGGCTTCAACTGGATAGTCAGCGACGACAGCACAAACTCCGTTGTCGGCTATATCAGAAGAGATAAGAGCGGAAACGAAATTATTTCTCTTTGCAATTTCACCAATGTAACAAGGCAGAAATACTGTATCGGCGTACCCAAGGCAGGAACCTACAGAGTGGTGTTCAGTTCCGCTTCTCCCGAGTTTGGCGGAAAAGGCGAAAGCACCGTCGGTTCGGTCAAGGCAAAAAAGAAACCCATGCACGGATATGATTACAGCATAGAACTCGACATCGAAGGTCTGAGCTGTATGTATATAAAAAACACATCCCGCAAGAAAACAAACAAATAATTTTACATTCAAATAAAAGGAGGACACCCCAATGGCAGTTAAACCCGAATGCATAGCAATGCTCCTTGCAGGCGGTCAGGGCAGCCGTCTCGGCATTCTGACAAAAAATATCGCAAAGCCTGCCGTACCCTATGGCGGCAAGTACAGAATCATCGACTTTCCTCTTTCGAACTGTGTCAACTCAGGTATTTACACAGTCGGCGTTCTCACCCAGTATCAGCCCCTTGAGTTGAATGATTATATCGGCAACGGACAGCCCTGGGACCTTGACCGTGCAAACGGCGGCGTTCACATTCTTTCACCCTATCAGCAGATCAAGGGTACAGAATGGTACAAGGGCACAGCCAACGCCATTTATCAGAATATCAATTTCATTGAAAGATATGACCCCGAATATGTTCTTATTCTTTCGGGCGACCATATCTACAAGATGGACTACGCAAAGATGCTTGACTATCACAAGGAAAAGAATGCAGACTGCACTATCGCAATGCTCGAAGTTCCCTGGCAAGTGGCAAGCCGTTTCGGTCTTATGATTGTCAATGAAGACGGTTCAATCAGCGAATTCGAAGAAAAGCCCAAGAATCCCAGAAGCAACAAGGCTTCAATGGGCGTTTATATCTTTAACTGGAAGAAGCTCAGACAGTATCTTATCGAAGACGAAGCAAAAGAAGGCTCGGGTAACGACTTCGGTCACGACGTTATTCCCGCAATGCACAATGACGGTCAGAGAATGTTTGCTTATCAGTTCGACGGCTATTGGAAAGACGTAGGAACAATCAACAGCCTTTGGGATGCAAACCTTGACCTTATCAATCCCAAAGTTGATCTTGACCTTGACGATGACAGCTGGAAGATTTATTCCCGCTCACCTGCAGCTCCTCCTCATTATATCGGCTCAAGCGCAAAGGTTGAACATTCGATGATTACCGAAGGATGCGAAATCGAAGGCGAAATCGATTTTTCCGTTCTTTTTGCAAATGTAACCGTTGAAGAAGGTGCAGAAGTCAAATATTCAATCGTCATGCCCGGCACCGTTATCAAAAAGGGTGCGGTTGTTCAGTATTCGATAGTTGCTGAAAATGCGGTTATCGAAGAAGGTGCGGTTGTAGGCGAAAGCCCCGAAAACATGGCGAATGTTGAAGATTGGGGCGTTGCCGTAATCGGTAACGGCGTAACAATCGGCAAAGGCGCAAAGGTTGAGCCTTGCGCTATGATAGACAGCGATATCGGAGGTGCGGAATAATGGCAGCAAACAATGTTCTCGGCATTATCTTTTCAAATGCCAATGATGAAGTAATTCCCGAGCTTACAGCTCTCAGAACAATGGGTTCGATTCCGTTTGCGGGTCGTTACCGTCTTATAGACTTTTCTCTTTCAAACATGGTCAACGCAGGCATCAGCAAGGTTGGTGTTATCACAAAGAGCAACTACCGTTCTCTTATGGATCATATCGGCTCGGGCAAGGCATGGGACCTTTCAAGAAAGAGAGAGGGCATGACAATTCTTCCTCCCTATAATCTTCCCGGTACGGGCATGATCAAGGGCAAGGCAGACGCTCTCTATAACAGCATCAACTACATTGAAAATTCGGGCAAAGATCATGTTCTTCTCACCGATTGCAACGTTATCTGCAATATGGATTATGAAGCACTTTATAAGGCTCATGTTGCAAACGATGCGGATGTAACAATTGCTTATGCAAAGGGCATCCCCCCCAAGATGGAATCAAACACAGAAATTGTTCTTGATGAAGATTCAAGAGTTACTGCAGCAAAGGTTCTTGATTGCTACAGCTCCGATGTTAATTATTCTCTTAAGGTGATGATTATCAGAAGAACTCTTCTTGAGCGTCTTCTTCATGAAGCTCACAGCACAAAGATTGATGATTTTGAAACAATCATCAGCAACAATGTGAAGCATATCAGAATTTATGGCTATGAAGCAACCGGATTTGTAAAGGTTATCGGCTCTCTTCAGAGCTACTATGATATCAGCATGGATCTTCTCAAAAAAGAAAACAGAAAAGAACTTTTCACCGCAGAAAGACCTGTATATACCAAGGTCAGAGACGAAGTTCCCGCAACCTACGGAATCGGCGCAAATGTCAGGAATTCACTTATTGCTGACGGCTGCCGTATCGAAGGTGAAGTTGAAAATTCAATTCTTTTCAGAGGGGTTACCGTTGCCAAAGGCGCAAAAATCAAAAATTCAATCGTAATGCAGGGCTCATTTGTCGGCGAAAACTCAACTCTTGACTGCGTTATTATTGATAAAGAGGCTGTTCTTAAGCCCAACAAGATGCTTTGCGGTGCATCGAATTACCCTGTCTACATCGGCAAGGGAATCGTAATCTGAGAAAGTGTGAAATAAGAAATGTCTACCAAAAATATACTCACGGGTGTTGTGGCTGCACTTGCTCTTTTGCTTGTGCTTGTGGTTATTCTCGTCAAAACAGGCGTTTTCGAGGGCGCACAGACCACCACAGAACCCGAAATGGTTGAAGAAACGAAGATTGTTGTTGTTACCGGAACTGATGTTAACGGCGATCATTTTGAATATACAATGATGACCAAATACACAACCCCCGGTGTTTCTTCAAACTTTATTTATCCTACACGAAAGAAAACAACAACCGCTACAACCGAGCCCGAGTCAACAACCGCACCGCTTTTTGTTGAAGAAACAAGTGCGGTTGAAGTAACAAACGAGATGGGTGAGCCCGTAACAGACGAAAACGGTGTTCCCGTTACGGAAATTGTGACCTATACTGTTCCCGTTACGGAATCAACAACCGCTGAACCCACAACGGCTTATTCTCCCAGAACATCTTATGTTGTTGTTACCAACAAGCTCGGAATCGTTCAGAAGGATGAAGACGGAAATCCGAAAACAGAGGCTGTGACCATCGATCCTCCCGCACCCACTCAGGGAGATATCTGGAGCGAAAGCGCAGTTCCTGCCACAACATCAAAGTTCAATGTTGATGCAGGCGTTGATGTCAATTCAAATCTTGAGCAGGCTATTCTTGAACAGCTCAATCAGGACAGACTCGCCGTCGGTGCAACACCTCTCAACAATGAGCAGAAAGCAAAAGCAAGAACTCAGGCAACCGCAAAGGCTCTTCCTGCCATTTACGGCGAACCTGAATCGGGTGCTTATGTCATAGTCACGGATTACAGCGGTCAGGGTGTTTACACAGAAGTTTCTTCGGCTCTTTCCGAACAGCTCCTGAGCGCCGAAATAAGCTCAATCGGTATCGGTGCAATCAAATATCAGGATAAATATTATACCTGCATTATCTTTTGACAATACAAAAGAGAGGATGAAATAAATGAAAGTTCTTTATGTTGCAAGTGAAGCTCTTCCTTTTGCCGCAAGCGGCGGACTTGCAGACGTTGCAGGCTCGCTTCCCCAGGCTCTCAGAAGACGCAAGGTTGCCTGCAGAGTTGTTATGCCCCTTTACGGAACAATCAGCAATGAAATGCGGGCAAACATGAAATTCATAACCAATATCATGGTTCCTGTTTCATGGCGCAGACAGTATTGCGG
>JAZRJH010000088.1:0-20965 GCA_045645685.1 Acutalibacteraceae bacterium | reverse complement strand
GGGGTGGTCCATGAAGATTTCAGCTTCGTTTCTGGAGCAGGTAACAATATTGATAACGCCGTCGGGAAGACCTGCTTCCTGCCAGAGTTCAGCAAGTCTCATGCAGGTCATGGGAGTCATTGAAGCTGCCTTGAGAACGATTGTGTTACCGCAAACAATGCAGAGAGGTGACATCCAGCCCATGGGAATCATGCCGGGGAAGTTGAAGGGAACAATACCTGCAAAAACGCCGACGGGTTCTCTGTAAAGGGTTGTGTCATAGCCTGATGATGTATCTCTCATGCTTTCGCCCATGAGAAGTGAGGGTGCGGAGCAAGCGAGTTCAACGGGTTCTTTAACCTTAAGGATATCGCCCTTTGCTTCGCTCCATACCTTGCCGTGTTCTCTTGCGCAGATTTCGGTGAGTTCGTCCATGTGCTTATCAAGAAGTTCACGGAATTTAAAAACAACCTGAACTCTTTTCATCACGGGTTCGTTTGACCATGTTTTGAATGCTTCTTTTGCGCAAGCAATAGCGTGGTCAACTTCATCCTTTGTGCAGCAGGGGGTCTGTGCGATAACTTCGCCTGTGCTGGGGTTATAAACATCCATGTATTTTTCGCAGGAAGAATCAAGCCACTTTCCGCCTGCAAAATACTTGAGCTTTTTAACTGCCATGTTTTAACACTCCTATCAAAATTTCTACCTAATATTTTATCTCTTTTTAAATGTTGTGTCAATAAATATTTCTTATTTAAGCATTGAACTCTGATTGAGAAGCTGTGTGTTGTAAATAAACAGGACATCACAGTTTTCAAAATCAACATATTCTCCGATAATCTGCGAAGAAATGTATCTCGTATCAACGAGCGTTATCTTGCTGTAGCTGCCGAGAAGAAGCGGAGCAAGCGATGAGCCGAATGAATCACGGAAGATAACAAGCTCATTGCCGTCAGGATTAAGTGGGTTGACTGCTGAAATGATGGGCACAGCACCTGAGAAGAACACATCGTATTTGTCATTCTTCTTCATTTTTTCCGTGTCGTAAATGCCGACACTTTCTTTCTGTGTTTCGACATTATAAACAATGGCGGAATCCGTTGTTTCATTTCTCATGCAGATGAGCTCATCGGGTTTTATATCAAGAGCAAGTCTTGATGAATAAACACCGCTGAAATCGCCGAGATTTTCGGGAGTGTATGCGCTCATGTCAACGGCATCAAATCCCATTTTTTTGCCGAGTCTTTCAACAACGGCGGATAATTTTTCCTGTTTCCAATGTGAATCGGTTTTGTAATAATCATCAATTGAAAGGCAGTCAAAAATATCGATGTATTCCATATCCTTGATATTTCCTGCGAGAATTTCCGTCATCTTTCCGTAGTCATATGACGGATAGCCGTTTTTCTCTGCAAGGAAATAATTTTTATCGGGGATAACCGAATAAAAAACTCTGTTGTTCCTGCCTTCAAGATATTTATCATATATTGCATTCATCTTTTTTGCTGCATTTTCAACCGAAGATTTGCTCAGGGTTTCGTCAATCTCAGAAATATGGCCGTCTGCAAAATAATTGCCGTTGCTGTCTTTCTGATTGAAAACATTGAGCTGAATAAAAGCTTTTATTGCTCTGAATTTATCGCGCAATGGGAATTGATCGGTAAGATAATCTTCAACTTTATCAAAATATGATTTGTCGATAACGCTCTCAACCGAAAATTCAGGGAATTGAGCCGCTTTTCTGCGCTCTGAAGAGAGAATATCAACAGGTTCTCTGAAGATAAAGGAGGCGGCAATTATAAAAATAAAAGCTGTAAAAAAAACAATGCTGATAATGTTTCTGATTTTTTTCACATCATTACCTCCTTAAAATCTGAAATAAAGGAACGGATTATAGGTTCCGTCGATGAGATATGCGGTAACGATAACGAGAACTGCGGCAACAAATACGGGTTCTGCTGCAGTGAGAATTTTGTTGCCGATGTTTGTCTCTTTTATCTTTTTGCAAGCTGTTTTGAGAAGCGGAGTTGCACCGATTGCACCGGCAATAAGCATAACACCGTAGCTGCGAAGATAATATAATGTTATATCGGTTGTGAGAGGGTATGCAGTTGTAAACATACCTTTAAGATCCTCAAATGCGCCTGAAATTCCGTTTGCATTGAAGATAACAAAGCCGATAAGAACAACGAAAATCAGATAAATGTGGCTGATGAATTTCGGAACTCTGTCTTTGATATTCTTTGAAATGAACTTCTCGCAAAGCAGAAGTGCCGCAAAATAAAGCCCCCAGAGAATGAATGTCCAGTCTGCACCGTGCCAGAATCCCGTAAGGAACCAGACGGTCAGAATATTAAAAAGAAAACGGAGCTTTTTGACTCTGTTGCCGCCCATGGGGATATAGATATAATCACGGAACCAGCTTCCGAGAGACATATGCCATCTGCGCCAGAATTCGGTGACGGAAGATGATATGAACGGATAATTGAAATTCTCAACAAATCTGAATCCGAGCATATGACCGAGACCTATTGCCATGTCGCTGTAGCCCGAGAAATCAAAGTAAATCTGAAGAGCAAAGGCAACGGCATAGAGCCAAAAAAACAAGGTTGATTTTTCATCAGTGGCACGGAAAGTTTCACAAAGCGTACCGAGAGAGTTTGCCATGATAACCTTTTTGCCGAGACCGATGGCAAATCTTCTTATGCCGAGCGATAATTTATCCGCAGAATGTGTCCTGTGTTTGAGGTCGTGCATAACATCCGTATAACGGACAATCGGGCCTGCAACAAGCTGGGGAAAAAGAGATATATAAAGCGCAAGGTTTATGGGGTTTTTCTGTGCAGGAGCATCCTTGCGATAAACGTCAATGTTATAGCTGATAGCCTGGAATGTGTAGAAACTTATGCCTATGGGAAGGGCGAGTTTTAACAGACCGATATCCGATTTAAAAACGGAATTAACAGTCGAAATAAAGAAATCGGTATATTTGAAGAAAATGAGTGCGGAAAGATTGACCGCAACCGAAAGAATTGTTAAAGCAAGACGCTTTTTGCCTTCTGCACGGTCAGTCAGCAGTCCGAAAATATAGCTGAATGTGATAACCGAAATCATCAGGATAAGATATTTCGGTTCGCCGTAGAAATAGAAAAAAAGACTTGAGAGTAAAAGCCAGATGTTTTTTGCTTTCATCGGCAAAATATAATAAACGCCGATAACCGTTGGTAAAAATATAAATAAAAATGTCAGGCTTGAAAAAAGCATAGAAAATTCCTTTCATGAAAAAAGGCGGGATCTTCCCGCCTTTTTGGTTCACGATAAATTATCCGAGAACAATGGCATCGCCAAGGTGTTCTTCTTCGCCGGGCATTGCTGCGGGCATATCTTCTTCAATGGGTTCACCGAAGGGGATATCTTCCTGAACTTCGCCTGCTCTTGTGAGAGTTTCGGAAACGTTGCCTTCGCAAACTGCTGAGAAGCCTGCAACAACTGCATCAACGATTTCTTCAGCAGCCATGATCATAAGAATAACATTGCCGCAGTTAACAACAGCAATCTTTTCTGCTGCAACGCAGAGCCACTTTCTGTAGTTAACGCCGTTAAGGATTTCGTTCTTGAGCGCATCAACATCAGCGCCTTCCTTAGCCTTAACGAGAGCGAGTGAATAGGGGATTGAACCGATCATGGGTTCTGAGATAACAGCTCTTTCGATAGCGTCTGCTGATGCAACGCCAAGGTTGTAGGTAAGACCGTCAACATCGTCAAGAGCGATTTCCATTGCGGGCATAATAGACATTTCGTCTGTTGCAGTTTCGTTAGCATAAATTTTTTCTGAGATTTCTTCAAGAGTGCCTGTGAGTTCGAAAGCGGGTGTTTCGGGTTCAGCGTTACCGCCGCAAGCTGCGAGTGAAAGTGCCATTGCAAATGCAAGGACAAGACAAAGAATTTTTTTCATTTTTTGTGCTCCTTTAGTATTTGTGTTTTTTGTTTATTTAAACCTTGATGAATATATCAGAGGTTTGTTGATACCGTGTGATTATTGTTTTAACTTTATGTGAACATGATGATTATAAATCTATTTTCCAGAATGCAACGTTGAGTCGCTCGTATGTGTATGTCAGATAAAGCGAACCGTTCATGTATTCGATTGCAGGGTAAGAGAATTCGCTGTCGATCTTTTCTTCTTCAAGCACAAGGATTGTTTCCCATGTTGCACCGTTATCTGTTGATTTCTGAAGAGTAAGGGGTGAACGCTCGCCCCAGTTTTCTTCAACGGGATTTGAAAGAAGATAAAGTGCGCCGTCGGGAGTTTTAACAACATCAAGACCGCTGTTGTTGTTCCATAATTCCGTGCGGTAAGCCTGACACCATGTTTCGCCGTAATCGTCCGAATCGCTTCTGTATGCTCTGCCGACAGATGTTCTTGTGAGCATATGCACCTTGCCGGGGGCGGATTCCCAGAGAGTCGGCTGAATCATCGGGATAAGATTTGAAGTGTAGCTGTTCTGTCTGTTGAACATGGGAACGGCTTGTTCAGTTTTGATTTTAGGCGCTCTTCTCCATGTTTCACCGTCATCGTCGGAAATATCAACAAAGCAGTTCCAACCGTGATTTTCGTATGATGCAGGGGCAAGAATTCTACCGTTTGAAAGTCTGATGCACTTATTCTTGACAGGACCTCTGCCGTCGCTTCTGTCACCTTTGACAAGTTCAACGGGTTTTGAAAAAGTCATTCCGCCGTCTGTGGAAACGCTGAAGAAGGTTCTCCAGGAATGAATCTGTCTGCCAACCTTGAAGAAAAGCACAATTTCGCCGTTTTCTTTAAGGAAAAGAACGGGGTTCCAATGGGGAAGGTTCTTGTTGTAGCTTATTGATGCAGGCTTGCTCCAACCGTTTTCGTCACGGCGTGAATACCATATATTAACATCGCCCGTGCCTTCTTTTGTTCCGCCGAACCATGCAGAAATAACCGTGCCGTCAGGAAGCGGCAAAACAGTCGAAGCATGGCAGTTGGGAGTAGGCAGGGGATTGCAGATGAATTCTTTGATAGTTTTCATTTTATTCTCTCCTTGAATCAAAGTTCAAAGTCCGAAGGGTCGGCTCTGTTGATAATAAGCGGCTTTTTGGGTCTGCGCTTGAGAGGATCATATGAATATCTTCTGCATTTGCTGTCAGGCTCAACAATTCCGTTTTTCACGCAAAGAACAGATTGTTCATCGGGAGATAAACGTCCGTGTTTGCAATGTTCACACGCCGCAGGATATTTTTTCTTCTCAAGAAGCTTGTTTTTCATCAGACCGACATCCTTTCATACAAAATCATATTATCATATTTTATACATATTATCAAGGTCTAATATTAATAAAGCGGACAAAAACAGAAGCGACACGGATGCAGGTGCAGAAAATGACCAGAGTGCCGCTTCGGGTGTTACATTGACCATTGCCTGAACATCATCCGGGAAAAGTGAAAGCATCATACTGCATATCAGGAATGATAAAACAGCGTGGATAATGCGGAATATATAAAACAACGGCAGACGGATTCTGAATTTATCCGCCGATGCAAAAATCTGCATGTGAACGCAGATTCCGCCGAATGCACACATCGCGCTTATAAACGGCAACGACATTTCTTTTGATGCAAAAATGCAGCCGTTGGTTATTTCAAGCAGACAGATTGCAGCGGTTTTTACAGCGCCGTCGGGGATATATGCATCAATAACCGCAGTTATTCCCGAAAAAATGCAGACAAAAGCGCAGGCGGTGAGAAGCGAGAATGTACCTGATGAAACGCTGTTTATAAGCGCTTGAGAAAAATGCGGTATTTTGTTTCCTTTTTTGGCAACTGTAATTTTGGAGCATGGCAAAAAGCGGCTGATAATTCCGCAAATCACAGACGATATGCAAACGGACAAAAAAACAATTCTGCCCGAATTTCTTGACGAAAGCATTATGCTTCCGAGTGCATTCACGGCAAAACCGATTCCCGGATTAATGCAGAAAAACATAAGTTTCTCTGCCTGAGAGTCGGATATTCTGCCTGTTTCGCAAAGAGAATTTGCGGATTTCACTCCCGAAAGATATCCGCCCGTCTGACCGAGAATAAATGCAAAAACCGTTTCCGACGGAAGACGAAAAAACTTTTCCGTGAAGAAGGAAAGCACTTTTTGAATCGGCGTCGGAATATTTCCGCTGCCCGAAAGTGATGCCGCAATCAGAAACGGAAACACCGACGGAATAACCGTTTCCGAGCAGTTTTTCAGCCCTGTCATAAAACCATTCTTGAATTCTTCTGCAAAAACAATAAGAAACGCAAAAAATAAAACGCCCGAAATGACAGCCGCATAACCCTTGTTTTTCAATATACTCAACCCCGTTTTGTTCTTTTTGAGAGATTCTTTTCATATCAATGAAAATATATGAAGCCGAGGTGGATGTCTATGCGAAAAAGAAATTGCCGTGATAACAGAGGCGAAAAAATAATCAATTCAATCAGCCGCAATCTGGATTTGCCGACCGACACGGTTTCGGGATATGCGCATATAGAAATGTCGGGCAACCGTGAGATTATTATAGAAGGGTGCAGAGGCGTGCTTGAATACAGCGACCAAAGAATTGCGCTGAACACGGGCAAACTGACCGTCAGACTCTGCGGATGCGACATGACGATAATATCAATGCAGGGCAGTCAGGCGGTGATTAAAGGGGTTATAACCTGCGTGGAATTCTGTAATTAGGAGTAGCTATGCTTTTTGTAAACTTTGTGCGATTTATTCTCGGGTATATCTGTTTCACGGCAACGGGCGGATTCCCCGAAAGATTTCTCAATCTGTGCCGATTCAATAAAATCGTTCTTTGGGATTTGAAAAACAAAAACGGAATAATTTCCGCTTGCACCGATTGCGGCGGTTACAAAAAAATCCGTTCCGTTGCACGAAAATCAGGGATGAAGGTCAGAATAAAAAAGAAACACGGCTTGCCGTTCTTTCTCAACAACCACAAACGGAGAGTCGGAATTATCGTTGGTATTTTTCTCTCGGCGGCTTTGCTGATTATTCTCTCAACGAGAATCTGGAGCATCGATGTTATCGGCAATGTCAATGTGCCGTCGGAAGAAATAACAAAAGTTTTCGAAGAATTAGGGGTCAGAGAAGGTGTTTCAGGCTCAAAAATAGATATCGGATCGGTTGAGTTTCAGGCTCTGCAAAAGCTGAAAAGCCTTTCGTGGCTCAATATAAATATTTCGGGCAGTCACGCTTTGATTGAAGTGAGAGAAAATGTTGAGTTGCCGCAAATTTCAGAAGACAACTCGCCGACAGATATCGTTGCATCAAGAGATGGAATAATAACAATAATCCGCCCGTTTAACGGCACGGCAGAGCAAAAAATCGGGGATATTGTGGTTGCAGGCGACTTGCTGATAAGCGGAATCGAAGAAAACGGCGACAAAACCGTATCTTTCTGCAAAGCCGACGGATATGTTGTTGCAAGAACAAACAGAAGCATGGAGTTTTCTCAGCCTGAATCAGTCACAGTCAGCAGAGTTTCAGAAATAAAAAAACGCTTTATTCTGAATTTTCTTTCTTTTGATATTCCGCTCGGAGCGATCGGCGGAAATTCCTATCGTGAAAAAAGTGAAATCATAATCAACGGTGTAACCTTGCCTTTCGGAATAACGGAATGTACGGAAGAGATTTGTGAAGAAACAAAATCAACTCTTTCTGCAGACCAAAGAAATATGCTTGCATTTCTTCGTTTCACGGATTTGTGTGCGCAGGAGTTCAGATATCTTGAAGTTGAAAAATCCGAAATAAAAGCAAACGGTAACGGGGATTTCTCGGGCAGTTTTGTGTGCATTGAAAATATCGGGAAGTATCATCCCATGCAGATAGAGCAAACAGAAACCGCAGACTCATAAGAGCCTGCGGTTATATTTTTATTGCTTTTTGAGTCTGATAACATTCCAGCTGAAGGGTTTGAGCTCTGCTTCGAGCTTTGCTCCGTCGATAGCGGGAAGGGGATTGTTGTGCGGCTTGACCTTGATGTTGCCGAATGTGTTTTCGTCTTTCTTGTCATAGCCATCCATTGAAATGAATTCAACGGGTTTGTAGCCGTCAAAGTCCATAAGATTAATATCGAGAATCATGCTTTCATCAAGGCTCTTGTTGACACAGAAAACAGTCATTTCTTCGTTTTCTTCGTCAAATGTTGCTATTGTTTCAAGATAAGGCACATCGGTGAATGCCTTGCAGTCGTATTTCGGGCAGTCAACAAGCGGAAGAAGTGCGCAGCCCCTGCCGTAATTTGAAAGGTGCATGAAGGGGAAGTATGTTGTCTGCTCAAAAACTCCGCCGCCTGTCTGTGTGAAAATGGGAGCGATAACATTTACAAGTTGTGCAAGGCAGGCAATCTTCACTCTGTCGCAATGGCGAAGAAGTGTTATAAGAAGTGAACCCACAAGAAGTGCATCTTCAAAATTATAGATATCTTCAAGCTGGGGCGGTGCGATGCTCCATTTTTCATAAGGTGCGTTGTTTGAATGATACCACACATTCCATTCGTCAAACGAAAGATTGATTGTTTTCTTTGAACGCTTTCTTGCCTTCACATAGTCGCAGATGCATATTACGGAATAAATGAAGTTGTCAAATTCAAGCGACCTTGCAAGGAAGCTCATAACATCATCGTCATGATTTCCGTAATATTGATGAAGTGAAACATAGTCAACGCTGTCATAAGCGATTTCAAGGCTTTCAGCTTCCCATGCGCCGAATGTGTGCATATTTATGCTTGATGAACCGCAAAGAACGGTTTCTATTCCGGGCGAAGTCCATTTCATGAGCTTCGATGCTTCAAGTGCTGTTCTTCCGTATTCAAAAGCGGTTTTTGCACCCATCTGCCAGGGACCGTCCATTTCGTTTCCAAGGCACCAGAGTTTGATGTTGTGAGGTTCTTCAACTCCATGGCTTCTTCTCAGATCCGACCAGTATGTGCCTGATTTGTGGTTGCAGTATTCAACAAGATTTCTTGCTTCTTCAGGGCCTCTTGTGCCGAGATTGACTGCCATCATGCATTCTGCATTTGCCTTTTTGCACCAGTCAAGGAACTCGTTAGTACCGAAATAGTTGGGTTCTGTTGTGCCCCATGCAAGCTCAAGTCTTCTGGGTCTGTTTTCAACAGGGCCAACGCCGTCTTCCCATTTGTAACCTGAAACGAAGTTTCCGCCGGGATAACGGACAATGGGAACATTGAGCTTTCTCACAAGGTCAATAACATCTCTTCTGAGTCCGTTTTCGTCTGCCGTGGGATGACCGGGTTCGTATATTCCGCCATAAACAGCCCTTCCGAGATGCTCGATGAATGAACCGTAAATTCTTTTGTCGATATCTCCGATTCTGAATTCTTTTGCAAGAGTAATTTTCGCCTTCATTTTATCACCCTTTGAATTTATTTTATAATATAATATCATACATTTTAAAAAATTAAAAGGCGCTCTGCAAATTTTGCAAAGCACCTTTTGGTTCAAGTATTAGGTTCCTGAGACTGAATTATTCAGCCTGGGGAGCTGCAACGGGGCAAGCGTCTGCACAAGCACCGCATTCGATGCAAGCATCAGCGTCGATAACGTACTTGCCATCGCCTTCTGAAATAGCTTCAACGGGGCATTCTGCTGCACATGCGCCGCAGGAGATGCAATCGTCATTAATGATGTATGCCATTGTGACCGTCCTCCTTATCATATTTTCAACATCATTGTATCACAATATTTTAAAAATGCAAGAGGTTTTTAATGTAAAATATATATTATGCTTCAAAAATCAGCCTTCGATACCTTTGAGTGCTTCGATTTCTTCTTTTGCAACCCTGATTTTTGCATCGCGGACTGTTTTTGTTTCTTTTCTTGAAAAATATTTGGGCGGAGCATCGGGATTGTTATGAAGCTGAACCTTGAGTTTTCCCGTGAGAAGGCTGCATTCAACAACTGTGCCTGCGCCTTCGGGAGTTTCAACAATTGCACCGGGCTTAGGTGTGATTTTGAGAAGATGCTCGTATGCATCCTGCTCATATTTCAGGCAGCACATGAGTCTGCCGCAGACGCCGCTGATTTTAACGGGGTTAAGAGAAAGACCTTGTTCTTTTGCCATTTTGATTGAAACGGGCTGGAATTCACCCAGAAAGCTGTTGCAGCAGAAGGGTCTTCCGCAGATTCCGAGACCGCCGAGCATTTTTGCTTCGTCACGGACACCTATCTGACGAAGTTCGATTCTTGTTCTGAAAACACCTGCAAGGTCTTTTACAAGCTCACGGAAATCAACTCTGTTATCTGCCGTGAAATAGAAAAGCACCTTTGAATCATCAAAAGTAAAATTGACATCAACCAGCTTCATTTCAAGAGCGTGTTGCTCGATTTTCTGCTGGCAAATGACCATTGCTTCCTTTTCTCTTTCTCTGTTATAGCGGACTTTTTCGATATCCTTTTCGCTTGCAGCGCGGATAATCTTTCTCAAAGGCTTAACAATTTCGTCATCGCTGATTTCTCTGTTTTCAAGAGCAACTTCACCGCATTCAATTCCTCTTGCGGTTTCAACGATAACCATGCATCCTTTGTCAAATTTCTTTTCATCGGGGTCAAAGTAATAAACTTTGCCCGCTTCTTTAAAACGAACGCCGATAACCTCAGCCATAATTACCTCCGAAAATTTATATTTAATTGGTGACCGCTTTGCGAAGATTTGTGCAAAGAGCGGTAACCGTAAGATTATGATTTGCATTAAGACGGATTGAATTCATGATTGAATCCGTTGTTTCTATAAGGGAAAGCAGAGCGCGTCTGCTCAGTTTCGGCTCGATAGCAGAAACTGTTTGCGAAAATTCGCTTTCTTCTTCGCAGGCCGAATATTTCTTTCGGATTGCGAGCGCATAGATTTCCTGAATAACAGGGAGCGACGCTTTCAGGAGTTTCGGATTTTTTTCAAATACTGCCGCAGCTTTGATGATTTCAATGTCATCAAGTGCCGCCGAAGCGAGTGCAATGCTTTCTGCCGCAGATTTTATATCATCCCACGGGATATCTTTTGAGCCTTCCGAAGAAGTTTCGCCGAGATTATAAACCGTTGCTCGCGAAAGAACTGTGGGAAGAAATCCCGATTTGGACGAACAAAGAAGAATGAAATTTATATATGAAGGCGGTTCTTCAAGAATTTTAAGAATCGCATTCTGACCTTCGTTACCCATGGTGTGGGAATTTTCAAGGATAAAAACTTTTCTGTCTGCTTCGTTCGGAACGATATATGCTTTGTTTCTGATTTCTCTGACGATATCAACTTTGAATGCCTTGGGCTTGTCTTCAACGGAATAAACAAGAATATCCGCATGAGAATTTGCCGCCGCTTTTCTGCAATCGGTGCAAGCAAGGCAAGGCCTGATTCCGCCGCCGCTGCAAACAAGAGCCGCCGCTGTTTTTTGAGCAAGACTCATTCGTTCCTCCGATGAACCGCCTTCAATTATAACGGCATGGGGGAATCTTTTTGAGTGCATTGCTGCGGATATTGACTTTTCAACAGAGTTTGTCAGATCAAAGCCTTCATTAAGCATTGTGAAAGTTCCTTTTAAAGTTTTATGAATTTTTCAACGTCAACCACAAAAACGGTTGCACCGCCGACTGTTACTTCAACCGCACGGGAGATGAATCCTTCGGACATAAAAGAAGGCGAAGAACTTACCATCTGTGTGCGCTTGCGGGAGAACTCGCTGATAATGTCAATAACATTGTCAACGTTTTCATCCTCTGTTCCGATAAGAAGAGTGGAGTTACCCGACTTAAGAAATCCGCCTGAAGTTGAAAGTCTTGTTGCACCGTAGCCTTTGTGGGTAAGTTCGCTGAGAACGCTGGGGCAGTCGTCATTGTTGATGATAGCAACGATAAGCTTCATTTGTTATCTCTCCTTTGGATAGATATGTTTCTGTCAATAACCTTTCTCCCGCGCCATTCATATGCTCTTCCTTCAAGCGAACACCCTTCGGAAACATGAGAAACAGGCGAAGAAAGGAATTCTTCGATTTCAGTAACAGATGCATTTTTGTTCATCGGGCAGATATCCTGGCAGATATCACATCCCCATACACAGCCGCATTCCTTCATGAGTGCGGTTTCTTTTTCGGAAAGTTCACCCTTTTTCTGGGTCACTTCCGAAAGACAGCTTTTTCTGTCAAAACTATTTTCTTTTACAGCCGATGACGGGCAGGCGTTTATGCACTTGCCACATTTTATGCAATCGCTGACGGAATGTTCATCATAGTCAAGTTCAAGATCGGTGACGATTTCGCCGATAAAAACATATGAGCCGTACTTTTCTGTTATCAGCAGCGAGTTGATACCCCTTACGCCAAGACCTGAAAAACAAGCCGCCATGACTTCGGGGATGGGGGAATTATCGGCAAACGCCGAAAATCGGTTTTGCGGATAAAGTTTCTGCAATTGAGAAACGGCTTTTTCAAGCCTTGAAATCGCAACTTCGTGGTAATCGGTAACAACCGCATATTTTGAGATATTGATGTCTTTGTATGCGGAGTTATCGAGAAGATACGGGAAGCAGGCAACGATAACGGATTTTGCATTTTCGGGCAATCTGCTTTTTGCTCTGCATTCGATAAGCCCGTCGCTTATTTTTTCAAACGGACATATTCCCCAGAGCGGAGAAATTCCGTTCATTATTTCTGATATACCCAAGCTGTCACCCCACATACTGTGCGAGAGCAATCATAACGGGCAATGTGATTATTGAAATAAAGCTGACCACTGCGACGGTCTGCGATGCAAGACCCGTGTTGCGGTCATATTTTGCGGAAAACATAACAGTGTTGTTTGCTGTGGGCGCACCTGCGGAAATTGAAAGAGCAACGAGAAGAGTGCCTGTTATTCCGACAAGTCTGAATCCCGAAAGAAGCACAAGCGGAAGAATTATGAGCTTCACGAGTGCAACTGCAAAAATGCGCCAGTTTCTGAAGATTGTTCTGAAGTTTGTGTTTGCAATGTATGTGCCGAAAATCAGCATCGCAACGGGGGTGTTAAGGCTTGCAATGTAGTTTATCGGCTTTGCGATAATTTCGGGCATTTCAAAAGAGAGAAGAAAGAGGGGAAGACCGATGATAACGGAAATGACACCGGGATTCACAATAAGATTTTTTGCGCTGAATTTAACCTTTTCTCCGTCCTTGCCTTTGGTGATTGTGTAAATGCCGTGGGTGAAGCTGAAAATCTGGAATGAAATGATAACAGCCGAGCAGTAGAAAACGCCCTCGTCACCAAGCACGGCACCTGCAAGAGGCAGAGCCATGTAGCCGCAGTTACCGTAAGCGCATGAATATTTGTAAATGCAGGCTTCGTCTTTGTTGCAACGGTTGAAAACAAACGTTGAAATCGCCGCCGAAACAATGTGAAGCACAAATCCGCAGATGATAGCGATAAAAAGACCCTTTGCCGTGTCTGCGCTGTATTCGAGCTTATAGAAGCTTTCGATTATAACTGCAGGAGTGATGATATAAAAGAGCAGGTCTGTGCAGCTCTTTGCAATTTTCTCTGTGTAAATCCCTATCTTGTCGGCAATTGCACCGACTGCAACAAGAATATAGAGAATCGCAACCTGTTCACTTGCAATAAGAACATTCTGAAAAAACATATTATTCCTCTGTTATCGTACTTTCCGAAACAGCGTTCGGAATTTTTGTTGTAACCCTTGTGAGAACGGTTGAAATAATGAAAAGTGCAACGCCGAAATCACAGTATTCGGCAGGCGACTGCTCATTGAGAAGATCTGCATTTCCCGTAATCATAACGATGAAACGTGGAACAAAGCATACAAGAGCAAGAAGTGCCGCAGGCAAACCGTATGCTGCGATTTTCCATTCTTTTTTCTCGCCGTCAACTCTTGAACTGACTTGTGCAAATGCCATGAAGAACATGATAAAGAACACAAGCATAATCATTTCAAGCATAAGATCCGAAACTCTTATGTAGCTGATTGTACGGGTAAATCTTAAAACAAGTCTGAATATGCTCCAGATTACGGGAGCAAGAGAAAGAAGTCTGTATTCTGAACCGTTGGATTTTGTTCCGAGAAACGAAAGTCCGATTGCAAGAAAATATATTGCACTCAGAACTCCGAATACCGACTGAATCACCAGAATTGTGTTGTTTGCAGTTTCTTCCTGCGAAAAACTTGCCGTTGCATTTATAAGCTCAGCGGCAACGCTTGCCGTGCTCATAAGAATTCCTGCGCAGGCAGTCAGACTGAGAATTCCCTGACCGGGCCGTTTGACTGCTTCGAGAGAATAATCAAGTGTCTTTCGTTTGATAAATCCGAAAACAACAGAAAATATTATTGCGGCAAAAAGAACAATGCCGAGAAGATAAACTGACCAATCGTTCTTGGTGAAGAATCCTGTTTCGCTTTCAAGAACGGTGAAATACTGAAGAGTTCTTAAAGGCAGAGCAACAATAACTGCGGCGGCAAAAACAAGAATTCCGATGCCGAATCCGCTTTTGGTTATGCTTTTCATTTTCGGTTACCCCTTATCTGTTATTCATGGGAACATAGAAATTCCCGATGTTATTGCTCTTATATGCAGGACGGATAATCTTCCCGCCTGTGAGAATTTCTTCGATTCGGTGCGCCGACCAACCTGCAATTCTTGCAATTGTGAAAATCGGTGTGAAAAGATCGGGCGGAATATCGAGCATTTTATAAACAAGACCTGAATAAAGGTCAACGTTTGCACACATCGCAGTTTTCTTCTGTGACTTGTTACTGTTGAAGATTTCGGGAGTGAGCTGCTCGATAAGGCTGAGAAGAATATATTCGTTTTCGAATTCAGTGTTTACTGCAAATTCTTCTGCCTTCTGCTTGAGAATTTTTGCTCTGGGGTCTGAAAGAGTATAAATAGCATGACCCATACCGTAGATAAGACCTGAACCGTCGCCTGCTTCCTTCTTCATGATTTTGTTAAGGAAGTCCGCAACCTGACCTTCGTTTGTGATGTCGCTCACACCTGCTTTGATGTGTTCAATCATCTCTGTAACCTTGATGTTTGCACCGCCGTGCTTGGGTCCTTTGAGCGAACCGATGCTTGCTGCTGTTGAAGCATAAGTGTCTGTTCCGCTTGAAGAAAGAACTCTTGTTGTGAATGTTGAGTTGTTACCGCCGCCGTGCTCAGCATGAAGCATGAGACATATATCAAGCAGCTTTGCTTCCTTGTCTGTGAATGTTTTGTCAGCTCTGATTGAGCGAAGAACAGTCTGAGCTGTTCTGTGCTCGGGTTTCATCGGGTGGATATACATACTCTTGCGATAATAATGTCTGCGCTTGACCTGATATGCATAAACCATGATTGCAGGAATCTGTGCGATAAGGTGGATGCACTGACGAAGAACATTTTCAACCGATGTGTCATCGGGATTTTCGTCATATGAATAAAGAGCAAGAACCGAGCGTGAAAGCTTGTTCATGATATCGGGTGAAGGAGCTTTCATAATCATATCTTCGATGAAATCATCGGGAAGCTCACGGCAAGCAGAAAGAATATCGCAGAAATTGTCGAGCTGCTCTTTTGTGGGGAGTGAACCGAAAAGAAGAAGATAAACAACTTCTTCAAAACCGAAACGGTCATCCGCAATGCATCCGTTGACGATATCTTCCATGTCGATGCCTCTGAAACGAAGGCGACCTTCTCTGGGGATTTTTTCACCGTCATCAATGAAATAACCTTCAACGGTACAAACGCCTGTTATGCCTGCCATAACACCTGTGCCGTCAGAATTTCGAAGGCCTCTTTTAACATTGAAACGTTCAAAATCCGCAGGGTCTATATAGTTATTTTTGCGAATTTCTTCGCATAAAATTTTAATATCACGTTCCGCAACGCGAGAATCAATGGTGGACATAGTATGTGCCTCCTTCTATAAATAAAACATATCTCCATCTTATAATCGATTTATTATATAACTTTAAAAGATAAAAGTCAAGAAAGGATGACTAAAATGCGCACAAGTCTTGCTCTTTGTATAATTATTGCTGTTTCTCTTGTTTTATGCCCGGCGGCGGCTTTTTCGGGCAGGTCTTATGATAACGAAGAAACCCGAAAAGTGATATCCGTGCAGACAGATGATGATTCAGGCGGAAATTATATTTCGGTCATGTCTTCTTCAACGGGTAAAACCGAAAAAATAAAGCTCCGTGAATATATTATCGGCTCTGTTGCGGCTGAAATGCCTGCGAATTATCACACGGAAGCTCTCAAGGCTCAGGCGGTTGCAAGTTATACATATGCCAAAAAGGTCAGCGAGCAAAACGAAAAATACAAGGAATCCTATCTCGGCGAAGCGGATATAACCGACAGCCCCGACACTCATCAGGGCTACATCGACGAGAAACGCCGGAGAGAAAAATGGGGCGATGATTTTGAACAGAACGAAAAGAAAATTGAAGATGCGGTTGATGAGATTTTCGGTTATTTCATGACCTATAACGGTGACACGGCTCTTGCGGTTTACCATTCAAACAGCGCAGGCAGAACCCAGAGCGCAAAAACTCTTTGGGGCGCAGATATTCCTTATCTTGTAAGTGTTGAAAGTCCCGGAGACAAACTCTCGCCTGATTATATGACTGCCCATGAATTTTCAGAAAAGGACTTCAGAAAGCTTGCTGCAAATTGTGATATAAATCTTGAAGGCGATGCATCGGAATGGGTCGGCGAGCTTACCAAAGCAGACAGTGGCTACATTGTTTCTGTAAGACTCGGGTCAACCGAAGTGAGTGCATCAAAATTCAGGGAAGAATTCGGTCTCAGAAGTTGTTTTTTTGATATAGAATATACTGATGAAAAATTCATAGTTACATGTTGCGGATACGGTCATGGTGCAGGGATGAGTCAGTACGGTGCAGATTATATGGCAAGGCAAGGGAGCACATGGCGTGAAATTCTCAAGCATTATTATACGGGTATAGAAATCGATGCGGAATAAATGCCGCCCGAATGCAGATAATACTGAAAAAATAAAAAAGGCGGAATTTATGAAAAAAGTTGTTATTACCGTTGACAGTGCGGCGGATTTGCCCAAAGATATTGCGGAAAAATACGGAATCGAAATCATGCCGATGAATGTTATCATTAACAGCGAAGAGAAAAAAGACGGAGTGAATATCACGGCATCGGAAATCTTTGACTTTGTTGATAACACAGGCAAAATCCCCAAAACATCAGCCGTACCGCCTGTGGAATATACGGAGTTTTTTGAGCGGTTTATCAAAGACGGAAGCTCTGTTGTTCATCTTTCCTTTTGTTCGGAATTATCGTCAACCTGCAGAAATGCAAAAATGTCGGCGTGCAATTATGATGATGTTTATGTTATTGATACACATAACCTTGCGGGAGGTATCGGTCTGCTTGCAATAAAGGGCAGTGAAATGCGTGATAAAGGTCTTGGTGCGAAGGAAATATGCGAAAAGCTTTCGGAACTTGTTCCGTATACAAAAGTCAGCTATCTTCTTGATAATATTGATTTTCTCAGACGTTCGGGCAGATGTTCTGCGGCAAAGGCTTTCGGAGTCAGTCTGTTTTCCGTAAAACCGTGTGCCGCAATGGTCAACGGTAAAATTGAGGTTGTTAAAAAATATATGGGAAAATCAAAAGCCGTCCGTCTGCAATACGCAAACGAACAGCTTGAAAATACAGATAAAATTGATTTTTCAACCGCATTCATTTATCATTCGGGAGTTGAGAAATCCGAACTTGAAAATATCGCAAAACTCTTGAAAAACAAGGGATTTGAAGATGTCATAACGGCTTTTACGGGGTGCATGATAAGTCTTCACAGCGGAAGAAATGCCATGGGTATTCATTATTTGACAAAATAATTATTTCTCAAGAAAATCAACGGTAACATTGCAGAGTTCATCTGCTCTGTTTTCAATGCACTGATGTCCGCCGCCTTCAACGGTGTAGGTTGTTGCATCGGGGAATGCAGAGTTCATCTGTTCCTTCATTGTTGCATTGAGAATGATATCATCGCTTGCCTGGCAGAGAAGTACGGGGCAGGCGATTTTTGTTGCATTTCCGAGGTCGGTGGGTTTGACGTTATACATCATTTCACACATTCCCGAACCGAATCCGTCATACTGAACTGCATCGGTAACGCCCGAAACATCATAGCTCATTGCAAAATTCCAATCCATTGTTGCAAAGAAAATAACAAACTTAACAAGCGGATCGATTCTTGTGCCGTAATTGAAGAATGTGTCCATCATGAATTTCATGGGTTTTGATGTGATAAGACCTTCCATCGCCGCAGGGAATTCGCTCTGGGGTGCGGGGCAATAAAGAAGAAGGCTCTTCACGGGATTGTTGATTGCAATATTAACTGCAACGCCGCCGCCCATTGAATGACCTGCAAGAATCCATTCGTTCATGGGAGCAATGCTCTTCATGAGTTCTGTGATAAGGATTTCACGGTCAACGATTGTCATGCCATCGTTTTCTCTTGTGCTGAATCCGAAATTCGGAATATCCGCAAGCACACATTCATAGCCTTTTTCGGAAAGTTCAGCCGCAAGATTGCGCCATGCGAATGTGGAACAAAGGAAGCCGTGGAGCATCATGATTCTGCCCTTCTGCTGACCCTTTGCAGGGATAACTCTGTAGTGAATATCGTAATCGCCGTATTCAAAATATCTGCTGTCTTCATAGGGCTTGAAGTTTGTATCAACGGCAGAACCGAATACGGAAAACGATGTGAAAATAACTGCAAAAATGCAGAAAATACTTATTGTTTTTTTCATTTGAAGTTCCTTCCTTTTATGAAAACCATCTGGACAAGCATGGCAACTTCGCGGATATAAATCCACGGTATATCACGCCTGACTGTTTCGGCGCCGATATGTTTTACATTTATTCCCGCTGCCTTCGCATATTTCTCCGAACGGTAAATGTGAAACACATTTGTTATAAGCACCGCTGAACAGTTTTTGCCGAATTTATCCTTGAGTAAATCGGCTGAAAACTTAAAGTTTTCAACGGTTGTAAGAGATTTATCCTCTTTGATTATTTTTTCTGACGGAACACCTTTTGAAATAAGATATTCCTCCATAACGGAAGCCTCCGACGGTTTGTTTTTATCACCTCTGCCGCCTGAAACGATGATAACCGCATCAGGATTTTTCAGATGATATTCAACTGCTTTGTCAAGGCGGTTTTTAAGCATATCCGGCAGTTTTTTATTCTTAGAACTATAGCCGAGAACGATAACCGCATCTTCGTCATAAGATGAATTATCGTTGCTTCCGTAGGTCTTAAGAGACACAGCAGTGAGGAGGATAAAAACCAAAAGTATATCAATAAAAACCATGGTTTATGCTTTGCCTGTGGAACCGAAGCCGCCCGAACCTCTTTCGGTGTCGTCAAGTTCATCTGCTTCAACGGGAGTGATGAGCGAAACGGGCATGATAACGAGCTGTGCGATTCTTTCGTCAGGATTGATTGTGTATGCGTCTTTAAGCTGGTTGATAACGCCGACGCAGATTTCACCTCTGTAGTCGCTGTCAATAACACCGACGGAATTGAGCAGACCTATGCCGTGTTTGATTGCAAGACCGCTTCTCGCAAAAACAAATGCGCCGAGTTCTGCACTCGGAAGTTCAATTGCGATACCTGTGGGGATAACCGCTTTTTCTCCGCCTTCAAGGGTAATCGGCTCGTCTATGCAGGCGTACAAATCCATGCCTGCACTTCCGGGAGTTGCCCTGAACGGAATTTTTGCATTTTCACGAAGCTTTTTAATCTTGAATGTATTCATTACTGTGCCTTTCTTTCTTTATATCTCTCTTCGGGAGATATCTTCTTTTCGGGGCAGGGAGTGGGTTCTTTGATGGGGTTCACGGGAGCTGCCCAACGCACAGCGTTGATAATGATTCTCTGAACATATTCGTTGTGGAATGTGGGGTTGCTTTCGTGACCGGGCTGGAAATAGAAGATTTTGCCCAGACCTCTGTTCCAACAGCAGCCTGAACGGAAAACTTCACCGCCGGCAAACCAACCGAGGAAAACGAGTTCATCGGGTTCGGGAATGTCAAAGCGTTCGCCGTACATTTCTTCAACGTCAATGCTGAAATGAGCAGGGACACCCTTTGCAATGGGATGAGCAGGATTGACTGTCCAGATTCTTTCTCTGTCGCCGTCTCTCCAACAGAGATTGCAGGTTGTTCCCATCAATGCTCTGAAAATCTTTGAATGGTGTCCAGAGTGAAGAACAACAAGACCCATACCTGCAAGAACACGCTTGTGGATTTTTTCAACAATTTTATCAGGTACTTTGTCGTGTGCCATGTGACCCCACCAGATGAGAACATCGGTGTTTTCAAGCACTTCGTCGGAAAGACCGCACTTGCGCTGTGCAAGGGTTGCGGTTTTAACTGTCATATCATCCTGAGAAACAAGAAAGTTCTTTATGCAGCCGTGAATACCTGCAGGATAAACACCTGCAACTTCATTGCTGAGTTTTTCATGAACGCCTTCGTTCCAGACTGTAACATTAATCATAATAAAAATCTCCTTATTAAGAATGAATCTATTATACTCTAACTTTCCGTAAAATGCAATAGCGGTAAAACTGCACGAAAAGGGGATAAATTTGTAAATATTTGAAATTTCTCTTGCTTTTTTCGGAAATAAAAGTCATAATATATAAAAATGTCAGAAAGGAAGATTTTTTTGGAAGCTATACTTAATTTTGACCTTTCCGTTTTTGAGTTTTTTGAGAAATTCGTAAGAATGGATTGGCTTACCCCCATCATGAAAATTATAACAACTCTCGGTGATGACGGTATTTTCTTCATCATTCTCGGAGTAGTTATGCTGTTCTTCAAGAAAACAAGAAAAGCAGGTCTTGTTTGCCTTGGTTCACTTCTTGTTATGACTCTTCTTAACAACGAGCT
>JAZRJH010000087.1:0-1944 GCA_045645685.1 Acutalibacteraceae bacterium | reverse complement strand
TATCAGGTTATTTTTCGTTCAGAGGAAATGACAAAAATCCCGCAATACTTTGTGTATTGCGGGATTTTTTCATGATGTATTAACGGAAAAGAATCGATAAAAACCTTAACTTCCTTATGAAATGCCGCCCAAGAATCCCCTCTGAAAATCAGAGGGGATTGTTGCTTTTAGGGCATATAAGGATTTGCTTCGTATTCGTAATCTTCGGGCATTATCATCGGGCGGAAATAATTGATTGTGTAATCAATTCCCCATTGTCCCTTTTTGCCCTGCCAATATTGGGAATGCGGCTCAATCGAAAGCATACCGTCATAATCTTTTGTGTAAAGAATATCCATTGCCGCGCCCCAATTGATACTGTCAAGACCTGCGGGTGCATCATCATAAACATCGTTATCGAAATATACACAGCCCTTGAGATGGAAATGATAGAATCTGTCACCCCAGTCACGCATTTCTGCAAGATAATTTCCTTCGTTATAGATGCAATGTGAAATGTCATATTTGATGCCGAGATCGGGGAGTGCAGAAAGAACAACTTCCCAGACTTTAGGCTCAACAACAAAATTTTCCCAACGGCAGTTATAAACCGCAATCTTAACATTCTTTTCTTTTCCGAATTCAATCAATTTTCCGAGATAGTTGATTGCAATGTTGCAGTTTTCATAAAAGCTCTTGCTGTCAATATAATTCACACCGCAGTTGTAAACAGGACAACCGATGATTGAAGCTGCTGTGATAACATTCATATCTGCCTGAAGCGCTTCGGGAATGATTTCTCCGTTGTCATCGATTCTTGTCATGCCCCATCTTCCCATTGAACCGACGGGAATTGAATATTTATCGCTGTAACCTTTAATTTCTTCTGCTTTTGCAAGGAATTCTTCGGAGTCATAGTTGTAGTTCACACAGAATTCAACCGCATCAAGACCCTTGTCCTTAACATACTTGAAACAACCCTCGTCCCAGCCATTAATAATGCCGAGTTTCATTTTTATCATCCTTTCTTAAGATATACCATGCTCTTTTCAAGAAGTTCGATCGGGCGGTAGGAAAGTTTTGCTTTTCTTAACCCTTCATCACCGCTGTCATCTTCACGGTTTACATATTTTATATTTTCATCCGTTGCATACATTTTCAGAAATTGATTTGTAACCATCTGATATGCACCGTGATATTCAATATTTGCTTTTTCAATGTGGCAAATAAGAGTGTCGCCGATTATTTCGCCAACGGAGTATCCTGTGATTTTTCCGTCAACAAGCAAAGCTCCGCCGAGCAGACCGTATTCTTCATAATTCTCAAGAACATCAATGCATTGCCTGAGTTCATATACGGCAATGTCGTCTTTTTCGGAATTGAATGAAAAATTCTTGGTAAACTCAATCAGTTCGGGAATAATTTTTTTGGATATAGGAACAAATTCATAGTTTTTATAAAGCTTCAGAAATTTGTTTATGTGATTTCTCGGTGTGCTGTATTTTTTGCCTGAAAGATTCATAAGAGCTGTTTTATCATAGATATAGTCAAACATATCTCTGTCTGCTTCAACAACACAATATGAATATCTTCTGAAAAGCACGGGTAGTTCGTTTTTATTGACGGAACACATTACACATGGAATGCCCTTCGCTTCGCAATATTCGTCAATAGCATCAAGACTGCTGTTGATGTTTTTTCCTATAGGAAATGAGAAACAGTTATTATCCTTGAATTTTGATAAGAAAATCAGCGTTCCGTCATGAACGGCATAATAATTGTCGTAATATTCATGCCACATTATGATTGTTCCCAAGGATCTGTCGCATTGTCTTGAAGGGTAGCTGTTTAAATATGCTTTCAAAAGATTGTAATCTTCTTTTTCTATTTTTTTGAAATTCAGCATAAAACACCTTTTAATTTAAAGTTAATTAATTATATCATTTGAAAAATAAAAAGTAAATA
>JAZRJH010000086.1:0-13040 GCA_045645685.1 Acutalibacteraceae bacterium | reverse complement strand
CCTAAATTAGAAAACTCAGGACAAGCGATAACATACACAATATCAGAAAATGGCCTAAACAATCGTTTACTCCAATAAATTTTTCTTTGAATGTATTTTTTATCTATATACAGTTTTTTCTTTTCATAAACTTTTTCTATTAAAGTGTTAAGCGACATAAAAACCTTGTTTCCTTTTCATAATATCATTCGACAATTTGAATCTCAGGAAATGATATATTTCCCCACCACTCATGATTCCAAGCCATACCGTTATTACCTGATTGACTTTTCTCAAAGACACAAGCCATATCAACAACATCAAGATTCAAATTGCCACCATATTCATTAACCATATATGCAACAAGCTTTATTCCATATTTACCCGGTGCCAACCAATCAACGTTCAGTTCTAAGACTGTAGTATTTTCTCCCAAATTCGTTGTAACAGCAGGAGATGATGTTGCCTGACCTATAACTCTTCCGTCTGTTGTTAATATTGATATTCTGAATGCCATATCATTAAAAACTTTTTTAGCATTATATGTAACCGACAGTTTTATTTTCTCACCCGTTTTAAACACAGGAAAATCTTTATTCATATAAGCAACACTGGTTACCAGAATATCTCCGCATAAATGGTGTTCAGAATTTCTTTCATAATTACAATCATTAACAATCGACAAGTCCCTTTCACTTCCTAAATACTTCTCGATTGCGGGACTTGTATCACCATCAAACACAACCTTACCGCTTTCGAGCACTATGCATCTGTCGCATAACTGTCTGATTGTATTCATATTATGGCTTACATAAAGAACGGTTCTGCCTTCTTCATTTGCGGCCGATCTCATTTTGTCAAGGCATTTTTTCTGAAATGCCATATCACCAACAGCCAACACTTCATCCATAATCATAATCTCAGAATCAAGGTGTGCTGCTACTGAAAAAGCTAGTTTTACATACATACCTGAAGAATATCTTTTTACCGGAGTATCAATAAAATCTCTTACTTCAGAAAATTCAATTATATCTTCCATTTTGGCATCTATTTCAGCTTTACTCATACCAAGAATAGCACCATTCATATAAATATTTTCTCGCCCTGTCATTTCTGCATTAAAACCTGTGCCAACCTCCAGCATTGAGGCAACGCGACCATAAATTTCAATCTGCCCTTCGGTAGGCGCTGTAACTCTCGAAAGAAGCTTTAAAAGTGTGCTTTTTCCTGCACCATTTCCGCCAATGATACCGACAGCTTCACCTTTATATACAGTTAAATTTATTCCGTTAAGAGCAAGAAAGGATTGACCAACCAGACGAGCTCTGTCCTCTTGCCCAATTTTTACATTGGGATCTTCTTTACCCCTTTTTTTTGCCCACCAGCTCTGCAAATCAGCTTGTAATGTACCACCACCAATCTGACCTAATTTATAATGTTTTTTCACATTAGAAATTACGATTGCCGGAGACTTTTTCATATCGTTTTGTTCCATTGTATTTCTCCTCATACAGTATCCATAAAAGTTTTTTCAACTTTATTAAATATCATAATTCCCAAAATTGTTACTAACATCGTGAATACAACAGAGAAAATGATATAAGGTAATTGAACGGTTCCTTGTCCTAATAAAGCATAACGGAAAAGCTCCACAGGAGCAGTAACAGGGTTTATCAGAAGAATATATTTATACCAGCTATCTCCACTTTGAGACAAGGGATACACAATTGGTGTAATATACATCCACAGTTGAACTCCAAAACCTACCAAAACTGATAAGTCTCTGTATTTTGTCGTAAAACTTGATATTATAATTCCCAGGCCCATACCCATAAGACCTAATTCTATCAAAATAATTGGAAGAAAACAAAGAGCCCACCAATTAGGATGAACATCGCCTTTAATGCAATAAAAAACAAGAAAAGCCACAGTCATAATCATCTGGATACCAAATTTTATTACTGATGCAAAAACGTTGGAAATCGGCACTGTAAGTCTTGGAAAATATACCTTTGCAAATACATTGGCATTTGATTTAAAGGTGTTGGCATTATTATTCAAGCAACTTGAAAAATACCCCCATATTGCATTACCGGACATATAGAAAAGAATCTGTGGAATACCATCAGTGCCCATGCCGGCGATACCACCAAAAATAAAGCAATAAATCAAACTTGAAATGATAGGATTCAAAAACAACCATGCCGGGCCTAAAACCGTTTGCTTATATTGCACTGTGAAATATCGTTTCGTAAATAATACTATAAGGTCACGGTATTTCCAGACTTCTTTAAGCTTTAAATCTAAAAACTTATGTTCAGATGTTATCAATGTATAATGCTTATTTTCCAAAACTTACAAACTCCTTTAAATATGCAAATTTCTTATATATTTTCACAATTATGGGAAAACCATATCTATACAAATTGATGTTATTCTTTATTGGCAAAAGCTTATGAAATCTGATAAGGTTACTTTTATACATTCTTTTCAATTTTTTGTACTCTTTCGGATATGTTTTTTTTACTGTCTCGCAGGACTCTATATTATTTTTAATATGTAGCAAATAATTCCTTACTGTTACTTCATAAGCTCTTTCATAATTGTTTTTCTTGAAAAAATCAAGCTGCTGCTTCATTCCGTCAAATTGAGCTAAAACACGAGGATTCCATTGGGATTTGGTTATGCTATCGTCCCTGAGAAAATAAAAATATAGAGGAGATTCAATATATGCAACTTTAGTTTGCATAAAAATCAAACGATATGTAACAAAAATATCTTCGTATAACAAACCCTTCGGATATCGGATATTTTCAAAGTGGCTTTTTTTATACAATTTGGCCCAGGCACCGCCATATTGTCTGAAACACCAGAAATCTTCAGCTGTAAATATTTTTGTATCACCGCTTATTTCAGGCTCGTTAATGCTTAGTTCAGGTGTTTTTATGCAATTGCAGATACTTAAATCTACACTATATTTTATTGCAGTTTCATACAATACTTTTAAATAATCCTTATGAATCCAATCATCACTATCAATAAAAGTGATCCATTTTGAATCACTGTTTTTTATCGCCCATTCTATACCAACATTACGTGCCTCTGCCAGACCTTGATTCTCCTGATGTATAACATGAACTCTATTGTCTGTTTTTTGATACCGGTCACAAATTTCTCCGCAATCATCGGGTGATCCATCATCAATAAGAATCAAATCAAAAGATGTATAGCTTTGGGTCAAAATACTATCAACACACCTTTTCAGATATTCTCTTACCTTATAAACCGGAACAACCACAGATATTTCAGGCATAAAAAATCCTACTTTCTTTTTTTCAATCTTGGATATCTTAAATCTATAACCTCGTAATCATTATTCATGTTGTATGTGTGCAAACCGTTGAATTGAATTTTTTGGGTATTATTAAGTAAACCGACACAAACGTTTTCACCATTGGTTTCACCATTCGGAGATAATACTCTTTTATATGGTATCTCTTCATACCTGTTCACGGAAAAATCTACAACCCGATTAAAGATAACTGCATCACCATACACTGTATCATCCTGTGACGGTCTTATTATATTGTCTTTTTCAAAAATCACATTTCCTGCCGACCTGAGACACAAATTATCTTTGAGTAACTGCTTACATTCACCATTTTTTTCGTTTAAAAGGAAAAGATTGTCATCAGAACTATGTTCATTAACAATTGTGGTGAAACAATAGTTTTCATTTTGATAACGGAAGGGCGTTGTATCAACACAAGCTTGTTCACAAATAATCTTAACCTTTTTCCATTTCTTGGGAAAATCTAACGCTTCATATAATGCTGCTTCTTTATTGTCTGCAGTTTCCGGAATCATATAAACATTGTTGTCTCTGTAGAAAACACAAGGATACGACAAATGATATTTTTCTTTGAGACATATATGAAATTTACCGCAACGGTTACCTTTCAACTTTGCATACCCAATTACACCTTTTGAATGTTTTTTATCATACAACTCAGCAAAAAGATAATTAACGCCATTGTGTTTTATTAAAAACGGATCAGCCATCCAATACCGGAATGTATTTTTAATTAAAATGAAACCATCGCCGGAACTTTCATTCTCGTACAGAGCTTTCCCGCTTCGCTGACGAAAAGCAATTGCATAACGATTATTTGCATACTGATAATAAAATGAATTTATCTTTTTTTGAATATTTCGTTTAAATCGGTATAATCGCTCTTTCATCTGCTTCACTTCCTTTAACTGCAATATTCGTCAATCACATCCTGCCATTGAGAAATAATATTTTTTATCTCAAGTTTTTCTCTAATAGCAGTAGCATTCTGCCCGCATTTTTCAGCAAATACCCTGTCATTTGCAAATTTCTTCATTGCTTCAATTAGTGCGGTTTCATCATCCTTGGGAATTAACAAACCATTAATTCCGTCTTCAATATATTCACGAGCTCCGCCACCATCACAATCTGTGCAAATACAGGGTAATCCCAATGCCATTGCTTCAATCATTGTGTTGGATAATCCCTCAAAAGTGGATGTTGAAATAAACACAGCTGCATCTTTTACAACTTCGTGTATATCTTTTCTCGCATTATGTATTTTAACGCAATCAGTTAAATCAAGCCTATCTATCAGATTTAATAATTCTGTTCGATGTTCTTCTCCTGCTTGTGCAACAATATTTCCGTATATATCAATACAATAATCAGAAAACTCATTATGGAAAACAGAGAATGCTTTTATTAGTAAATCAAGGCGCTTTTCCTTTGAAATTCTGCAAAAATTAACTATTCTGTTACTTCTTTCACCATTATAAACAGGTGTCGATAATGCCAAAGGGTTACCTATAACCTGAATATTGCTAACCCCCAACTTTTTAAAACAATCAGAAGTGTAATTAGTTTGACTGACAATGCCGGAGAAAGACTTCAAAAGAATACCTGCGATATCTTTATCAAGCTCACCCAACTCGCCTTCTGCATAGGTTTTTGTTCCGTAAAGTATATTACATTTCATACCAATTGCAGCATAAAAAACATCAATCGCATATTCCAAGCCTAAAGTAATTATAATAGGGTTACTAAATTTATTCAGAGTTTCTTTTAATAATAAGCTGTTTCTTATTTTGGATACAGAAAAATCAAAAAAACGTCTTACTTTAGATTTTTTTGGCATAAAATAGCTGACTGTTTTTAAAAATTTTATTCTAAATGCAATTTTTCTTTTTGTTGCTTTATTGCTATTAGTAGTTGTATTTGCATTTCTTATTGATACAACAGACACGTTTTCTTTCAAATCAAAGAAGGACTGTTCGTTTTTGTCTTTAGTAACAATAATACAGACCTCTTTATTATTGTCGGAAAAGCCATTGGCTAACATCGCGGCGTGTTTTGCGATACCGCCATTCTTATCGTTTCCTATAACGATAAGAATGGGTCTTTTTTTGTTTTTCATAAAAGCTCCTTAGAACATTTTTCGGATTTTTTTATATAACTTACCGATAATTCTGCTTTCGGTCAACCAATGCAATATAGGCTTAATCAACTTTTTTTTCACATTTTCCGCAAATCTTCTGTCAGCTTCATATAAAATTATTGCTTTTGGTCTTTTTTTGTGTATTAACTTATAATACACCCTATATCTCTTCGCCATTTTTTCTATGGGTATATTTCTGTAATAGCGTTCATTGATTTCATCGTTCATTATAAGAGCAATCTGATGTAATGCTCTTTTTTTATTCTGTTTATAAAATTTCAATTCATTTTCTAAACAATCGACAATGCTGAAAAAAGCTCTCAGATGCATTTGCTTTAACATTGATTCTGATCCTAATGATTCTGTTATCCCATACAAATGTAAAATCAGACTTTTAAATGCTTTCCATGCATCCGGGGTATACCTTCTTGATTTTGAATTTAAGACAACTCTGTTGTGATATAAATACTGGTCGCCAAGATAAACCAGTACATTAGCTTTCAATGTTGCCTCATATGTCAACACCAAATCTTCACACCGTCTCACTTCAGGATTAAAACTAATATCCGATTTAATCAGTTCACTTCGGTATAATCTGAGACAATTAGACCACCTGATCGCTCTTTTCTCACCGTTATCAGCAACATATGCCAATGTTTTTGATAATATCTTCTCTTCAATTGCCTTGCGGTCATAAACCCCTGACTCTATTTCAGGCGAAAAACGATGTCCGTCTGCATTTTGTATACAATTACAAAAAACAATATCGGCATTATTCTTTTTTGCTTCCATATACATAGTTTCATACATGGAAGTTTCGATCCAGTCATCAGAATCAACAAAACCGATATATTCACCCTTTGCAAAACTGATTCCATCTCTGCGTGCCATTACCGCTCCCGCATTTTCCTTATGATAATATGATACTCTGCTGTCAGTAAGATATGTTTTGCATATCTCTGCACTGCCGTCTGTTGAACCGTCATCTATAAGGATTATTTCAATATCTTCAAGTGTCTGATTAATGATACTGTCAAGACATTGCTTGAGATACTTTTCTGCATTATAAACAGGAACAATAACACTGACTTTAATCATCTATCAGTTCCATCCATTTCTTAATTATTTTATCAACAGATTGTTCTTTGCGTATTTTTACGGAGTTTTGCGATAACTTGTTTGCAAGATCAGGATTTTCTGCTAATTTTTTCATTGCGAGATAAAGTGCATGAGAATCTCCGATAGGTGTGAGCAGACCGTTTTCACCGTCTTTTATAACTGCTCTTGCACCGCCTGCGGGGCAGTCTGTGCAAACACATGGCAGACCGATAGCCATAGCTTCAAGCATTGAATTTGACATTCCTTCAAAATCAGATGAAGAAACAAACATAGAATAATCTTTGATTAAGGCATGAATGTTCTT
The DNA here is from genome assembly GCA_045645685.1 of Acutalibacteraceae bacterium. Lineage (GTDB taxonomy): Bacteria > Bacillota > Clostridia > Oscillospirales > Acutalibacteraceae > CAG-177. The sequence goes on along the minus strand of JAZRJH010000086.1, from coordinate 6,149 downwards.
TTGAGAAGGTATAATACGAATGAAATTTTCGCATTCAAGATTCCTTATGTGGTTGTTGACGGTATCAACATAACCTTCCGCATCGTTTCCGACGGGATCGCCAATAATATCAAGCTCATATTCAGGAAAATCATTATGAAATTCTGAAAAAGCATCAACAAGCATAATCAGATTTTTTTGTGCAGAAATTCGGCAAAAATTGACAATTCGTTTTTTTCTTTCACCGTTATAAGGTTCAGGCAAATCGGATTTTACAGGATTAAAGATAACCGTTCCCTTTACAGGTGTGTTTTCTTCATACCATTTTTGCGCATCAGGAGATTGAAAAACCATTCCGTCAGCTTTTGGAAATTCTGTTTTCATAAATGCGGCAACAGTTTTACTTGCAGATGATTGCGCAGGATCGCCTCTTTCGGAAATAATAACTTTTGTTGATTTGTTTTTGGCAAGAAGAGTCAAAAAGATGGAGTCATATAAAAACGCAACCGCCGATGAATTTTTATGTTTTCTGAAGTAGTTTTTGAGCCATGATACAGAATCGTAATTTCTTGAGTAATACTTAAGAACAGAAGACTTATCCTTGAATCCGAATTTACCGATAAGTCTTGCGATTAACATGATAAGTCGTGGAATTAACATTGAGAATTTTTGCTTTGATATCTCATCAGGAAGAGATATTACATTGATGCTGTTATCAATATCATGAAGCATAGCTTCGTTTTTGCTTTGGTGAGTCAGTATTAAGGAAACCGAGTTTCCTTTTTCTGCAGCAGCACGGCTCAGAAGAGATATAACACGTTCAGCACCGCCGCCGTGCATAACTTTTATCAAAAAAACAATTTCTCTTTTATTTTTCATTATTTAATAACCTTGCTTTCAGCTTGCGAAGTTTTTTATATGATTTTTTGCGGATAAAATACATTCTGATTTTAAAATGTTTTTTTTCTGTAAGCCACGTATACAGATTACGGCTGGTTTTATTTTCGTAAGGATTATCGGATTTGTCCATTGCTTCACCAGGCATCATAGAACTCCAGTCAAATTCAAGAACAGCTTTTCTGTCTTTGAACTTAACCTTTTCGTAATATTGTGTAAAAGTATAAATCGTTTCATCAAGCCAACGAGCGTTGAGTTTTTGAATGTGTTCACTATCATTAATACCCCATTTGGGGATATATTCTCTTAAACGGTCATAAACATAAAGAATGTTTTTGTTTTTGATGGTTTCGGGGCGGTATGATTTGGAAATACTTGTTTCATTGGTTCTGTAATTATAAAGAGGAATGTTGATATATACAATTTTTTCAGCAAAAGTAAGCAATGAGATAGATCTGAACCAATCTTCTGCCATGTTTTTGTTGTAATATAAGCTATAATCTGTCGGATCCTTTTTGAAGATTTCTGTTTTTACAGCCTTTAGGCATAAGGATGTGACATATGATGTAGATATTAGGGCTTCATAGATTTCTTTTTTTGTTGCATTTTCAAAAACAGTTTCGTTTTGTCTGAATAAATCTTTTTTTGGAGTTTTTCTTAAACCATCATAATAATTCATTGTGAAAATTATAATGTCGGTTTTGTCATGTTTTTTTGTTGTTTCAAATACTGCTTCAAGGAAGTAGTTTTCAACAAAATCATCCGAATCAACAAAAAGGCAATATTCACCGCAGGCATTCTCGATTCCGACTTGTCTTGCAGAAACAAGACCTTGATTTTTTTTATGCACAACAATAATTTTATCAGGATGATTTTCAGCGTACATATCGCAGATTTTGCCCGAAGAATCCGTGGAGCCGTCATCAACAAGGATAATTTCATATTTACCCTTATAGGTTTGGTTAAGCAGTGAGTCAACACACTGCTCAAGATATTTTTCTACATTATATACGGGAACAAGTATGCTGAACTTCATTGTTTCACCCCTCCAAAAGAGCCTTCCACTGCTCCTGATATTTTATGAATTCATGAGAATAATCGATTGATTTGAGATTGTTTATGAAATTATTGTAGTATTCTTTATCGTTAATGAGATTGATTATGCTTTCTGCAATTGCATTGGGATTAATTTCACAGACAATACCGTTTCTGCCGTTTTCGACAAGTTTGCATCCGCCGACTGTAGCTGTTGAAATAACGGGTTTGTTGAGTCTGTGTGCTTCAAGCATTGTTAATCCGAGCGATTCTTCATATGACGGTTGAATATATATATCGCAACCTGCCATATAGGGATAGGGATTTTTCTGCATCCCTGTGATAATAATATAGTTTTCAAGTTCGTATTCCGAAATTTTCTTTTCAAGATTGGTTCTTTCGGGACCGTCACCGACAAAATACCAGATAAAATCAATTTTGTTTTCTTTAAGAATTCTTGCAGCTTCAACGGCCATGTCAAAACCTTTGACATGAGCGAATCTTCCGCAAGAACAAAGTACGGTTTTTGCGGTTTTGGAAATTGAAAATTCTTTGCTTTGCTTGGTTATCAAATCTTTATCTGTATAATTCTCGACAATTTTTATCTTGCCTTTTGAAGCGGGATACCATTCTTCAAGCAGAGATTTTTGTTCATTATGAAGAGCTGCAACAGTTGTATAATCGGGAATTACAGCGTTGTGAATTTCGGGTGTGTCGTTTGTACTTGTATGAAAGAAAAGTATTTTCTTGTCAGCGTTTATGCATTTATCAACAAACAATGCAACATAACCCTGAACATAAGCTACTGCAATGTCATAGTGACTGTTGTTAAAATAAGTTTCTTTTTCATATTGCATTGCATCCTGACGGATTTTTTCTTCAAGAATATCGTTGATTTTATCTGCTGTATCTTTTTGGCCGATAATTTTTGCAACGAGTGATTTGATTTGCAGGAGAATGGCATATGTTTTTCTGTAGTAACGATTGGAATCCGTGTTTATTATTATATTTACTCTTTCGTCTGCAAAGGGAATAAGATCGGTGCGGTTTTTTCTGAGATACAGCGTGACATCGTATTTATCGTAGTCAAGAGCTTTTAATGCGGATATAAGAGATTTTTGCACACCGCCGATTGTCATGTGGTGAGCCACTATCAAAAGTTTTTTCTTCATTATAACAGCTCCATCCATTTTTTTGCTGTATTTTCAAGTGAGAGTTCATATCTGATTCGTGCGGCGTTTTTTGAAAGTTTATCAGCAAATGATTTATCACTTGCGATTTTCTTCATAGCTTCGCAGATTTCTTTTGCATTTCCGACTTCGGTCAGAATGCCGTTTTCATAATTATTTATAACAGCGTTTGCACCGCCTATAGGACAATCTGTGCATATAACAGGCATACCTATAGCCATTGCCTCAAGCATAGCATTTGACATTCCTTCGTAGTCAGATGAATTGATATACATTGCATCTCTGATAATCAGGTCATGAACTTCAGGCGTAAAAGGAATAAAATCAGTTTTATCAGCAATATCAAGTTCGGAAATATGTTTTTTTAAGTTATCGAGAGTTTCTTTTTCGTTGGAATTCAGTGCATCTCCGATAATTCTCAAACGATAATCATTGAATTCTTTTGTAAACAATGCAAATGCACTTGCAAGCAGTTTCAGATTTTTTTCAGGAGAAATTCTGCAGAATGTAGTGACATTTTTTTCTCTTTCGCCGAAATAAGGTTTGGGAAGTTTATCGTTTATGGGATTAAATATAACTGTTCCTTTTTTTGAAATATTTTCAGGATAAGCAGCTTTTGCATCGTTTGTCTGGAACACAACCGCATCTGCACGCTGATAGTACTTTTTGATAAAGTTATATCCGTAGCGTTTCTTGAAAAGCAAATTCGGATTGCCTCTTTCGGAAATAACAACCTTGTTTGACAGCTTTTTTGTTGCGATGAGCGTAAGAGGAATTGACGGCTGAAGGAACGAAATGATTTTTGCGTCGGGCTTTTGCGAAATAATTTTTTCCAAAGCATACAGCTCATTATGATACTGGGATTTGAATGACAGAAATGCGGGAATCGCAGGGACTCTTTTTTTTGCGCATTCGGGGATTTTGCATAAAAAAGAAGAGAAAAGTCTGAATAAAAGAAGAAAAAGTTTTTTGAATATACCGTTTTGGGGAATCATTTCGCGAAGAACTGTAATTCCGATTTCGGGGTCAAGACCGCGGTCAACAATTTCATTTCTGTCGGAGTTTGTCAGAACAAGCTCACATTCATATCCGTTTTTATTAAATTCATTAAGGAGCAATGTGGCAACCTTTTCTGCACCGCCGCCTTTCATGACGGGTATAACGAATATGAGTTGTTTCTTCTTCATTTTTATCCTTTCAGCAGTCTGCCGTCTGTTTTCTCAAAAATTTTATATATGAACCAGAATGCTTTTCCGCAGCAACGCATTTTTAGTGCTGTGTTCCCAAAAGCTGAATATGAGAGAATATCTTTTTTCAGCGAGTTATATTCATCCTTACAGAGAGATTGTTCTTTTTTTGAAATCTTTTTATAGGTATCAAGTGCATTGAATGCACATCTCACTGTATATTCTGTTGCCATGTAATCGCCGGTTTTGCCGATTGATTCGGAGAAATCACGGATTTGCTCATATACATCACGGCAACTGCGAAAATGTCGTTCAGATTTTTGTGAAGTAACTATTGAATTTACACGGTATCTTCTGTGGTATAAAGTGTTTTTGCATTGAACTGTTTTTGATGAAGAGCAGAATACTTTGTATGTGAAAAGCATATCCTCGGAGCAATACGCAGATTCTAAAAATCTTATGTTATGGTTGTTAAGCATTCTTCTGTTTATAAATAAAAGAACAACAGAACAGTGATAATCCCTGTTATTATGAAGTTCAGCAAGGATTTCATAACCGCTTTTCGCTTCATATATACCTTTAACAACATAGCCTTGTTTTATTTTTTGGCCGTCATCGGAGAATGAATGTGCATCAAAAAATACAAGATCCGCATCGTTCGATTCTGCAGTATCAATCAGCAGTTCAAGTGCATTGTTTTCTATGTAATCGTCGCTGTCAAGAAAATATATATATTTGCCGTTTGCTTGGCTTAAGCCTGTGTTTCTTGTTTTTGACGGTCCTGCGTTTTTTTGATGAACAACGGTAATTCGTTTGTCATTTTCTGCATATTCATCGCAGATTTTGCCTGATGAATCGGTTGAACCGTCATCAACAAGAATTATCTGAAGATTTTTGTATGTCTGGTTGATAACGCTGTCAACACATTCATGCAGATATTCTTCAACATTGTAGACAGGGATTATTACGCTTATGAGAGCCTGATTTTCCATTATCTCATCTCAATCTTTCTTTGATAACTATAATCACGGTTGCAATGAATTTTTTGATTTCAGAAACAAGTCCGTAGGAATAATGTTTCTTCATTATCTTCTGAATTCGTTTATCAATTGAAACATCGCAAAAAGTCGGGGTTTTAATTGCTTTTGATAAATCCACACGCATTTTATCGGCGTCGTCGGTTTTGCTGTGAACACCTGATTCGTCGCAACCGATGTTTGTTATATATGAGTATCTCGGATAAACCGTAAGTAAATTCTTTTTCACAAGATGCGCACCGAATCTTACAGACCATGAACTGCCGTTACCCTTTGTCTGTCGGTAAAGGCGGATGAATCTGTCGCTTCCGTTGGAATTGAGCTTTTTGATGAGTTTGGGTGAGTGGTAAAAATCCTTGATATCATTGAGTTCCCAATCAACGCCATCCCAACGGTCTTGCCAGGTTGCCCATGTACAACTGCACGAACGGTATGCACAGAAAACATCTTTTTTATAATCATCGGGGAAATCTATCATTGGTGTATATCCTGCAATTGAACCGATTTTTGGGTTATCCTTATAATAATCAAGTGCGCTGTTAATATAGCTGAGAAAGAAAGGAGAAACTTTGCAGTCATCTTCAACAACAATTACTTTTCCGTACTTATTTATAACCTGTGTAACACCTGCAATAACCGAAGCGGCGAGACCTTTATTAACTGGACTTTCAGTAACTGTAACTGTTCTGAAATCGCCTGAATCTTTAATCGCAGCAACAGCACTTCGGACTTCATTCACTTTTTCTTTGCCTGCTTCATTTTTTGCTCCGTCGGAAAAAATAAAGAGATCTGATTGTTTTGCTTCTTTACAAGCAGCAAGTGCA
>JAZRJH010000085.1:0-5682 GCA_045645685.1 Acutalibacteraceae bacterium | reverse complement strand
AGAACTGGGCAGAAGCTGACAGAATCAGAGATGAGCTCAAGGCTATGGGTATCGTTCTTGAAGATACCGCTCAGGGCGTAAAGTGGCACAGAGAATAATTTAAAATATTATTAAAAACACGGAGGTTTTGATTATGGGTCGTCTTGAAGGAAAAGTAGCAATTATCACAGGAGGAAATTCAGGCGTTGGTGCAGCAACAGCTTTAAAGTTTGCTGCTGAAGGCGCAAAGGTTGTTATAACCGCTCGCCGTGAAGAACCTCTTCTTGAAGTTGCTGCACAGATTAAAGAAGCAGGCGGAGAAGTTCTTCCCGTTGTAAGCGATATTTCAAAGGATGAAGATGCAAACAGAATCGTTTCAGAAACTCTCGCAGCTTTCGGAAAAATTGATGTTCTTATCAACAATGCAGGTGTTCTTGATAACGGACTTAAAGCTATTGACAGCTTCAGCGATGAAGATATGAACAAGGTTATCGATATCAACACCAAAGGCACAATGTGCATGATGCGTGCGGTTTCTGCCGAAATGGCAAAAACAGGCTACGGTTCAATCGTTAACGTTGCTTCAGTTGCAGGTGTTATGGGTTGCGGCGGCGCAGCTTATGTTGCATCAAAGGCTGCTGTTATCGGTCTTACCCGTCATACAGCACTTCGCTTTGCAGGTACTAATGTACGCTGCAATGCAATCTGCCCCGGAACAATCGTTACTCCCATGGTTGCAGGTATGAATCCCGCAAATATGGATATGAACATTTTCGGTCAGATGATGAAGCACAATGACCTTAAGGTTCAGCCCTGCATGCCTGAAGATGTTGCAAACATGCTCCTCTTCTTCGCATCGGATGAATCAAGAGCAATCACAGGTCAGTCTATCGTAACAGATTTCGGCTCAACTCTTTAATAAAAATCAACGGGCAGTTCGTCGTGAACTGCCCGCTTTTTTATTTGTTATAGTAGTTGTTGATTTTATCGTATTCTTCATCGGTTATTTCAATTATACCGCCGTGTTTGAAGCCGTAGGGGAAAGAGAAGCTTTCATCGGAACGTTTGAAATTGCTGTTGCCCGGTTTTTCGGAAACAAAGGGAACATATCCCATTCTTTCTTTTTCACAGCCGAAAAAGTCAATCATAAGACACCAACGTCCATCGGGAAGAACAAGCGTTGTCGGTGCTTCATATGCCCATGCTTTTTCAAGTGTTGTCATGTATTCTTCAAAAGCCTTATCATGTTCATAAGGTCCGTAAAGATTTTCGGATGTTGCATGCATATTCATCGAAGGACGCTCAGCGTTTTTATAGAAAAGGTGATAAATGCCGTCGAATTTAACGAGATGAGTATCGAGAATTTCGTTGTCCTTTGTAAAGAAAAGTTTCGGTTCTGAAAATGTTTCAAAATCTTTTGTTGTGCTGCAGTAGATGGACATATGGGTGAAATTGTCCTCTGCAACGGTTGAACCCCAATGAATGAGATATTCATCATTTATATCGTCATAGAATATTTCAGGCGCCCATAAGCAGCCGAAGTCGTCCCTGCCGAAATAAATTCTTTTCTGTTCGGAAAAGGTTATGAAGTCATTTGTTTTCCACATACAAAGACATTTGCTGCCTGTTGAATTGACTTCTTTCCAATTCACCTGATAGTTTTCATCCATACGGTATGCTATGGATAAATCTGTTGTAAGAATAACAAAACCGCCTGATTCAAGTCTTATTACTTCGATATCACGGCAACCTTTTTCGCCCATTGTGCTTGTGAGAATGGGTTCTCCGTTGTTGAGCTGAGTCCAGTTGAAACCGTCTTTGCTGAGTGCAAAATACACCTGCTCACCGTCGGGAGTGATTTTTTCTCTGAAGTGTGAAAATAAATAAGCCATAAGTAACAACCTCTTTTCGTTATCATAATATCACAAATGTTTCATAAAGTCTATTTTTATTTTTGTGAAATCTATTGCAAAAAATGATAAAATATGATATTAATATAGAATAAGTAAAAGGTAGGTGAGGTTATGTCAGCATTGAGAGAGAATGTTGAAACAACCACCGATAATTCCGTTCTTCTTAAAAACAGACGTTTTGTCGGTACAAAAGAAACCGTTGCCTATGTTCTTGAAGATACAGCCGCAAGTTTGAATATCAACGATTTTAAAGACAGATACATATACGACGTTGTTAAAATCGACTTCAGTTATCTTGCGATTCAGAACATTGTTGCAACCGTATGGGATACCTTCAACGATACTTTTATCGGCGTTATTGTTGAAAAAACCAGAACCCGTTGGGGTAAGTTCAGACCGTATCTTCTTCTCGGTCAGCTTCCGCTCACACTTCTTGGTTTGTGGTATTGGCTCATTCCGTTTATCTTCCCCGATACTCCCGGTGAGTATCTTCCCAAGTGGATTTTCTATTTTGCAATGTCGATCATTACCGAAACGGCAAACACATTTACGGCTGTTGCCCGTGCAGGTTTCGGTTCTACGATAACGCCTGAACCATTGGATCGTTCAAGGCTTATTGCAACGGCAAACCTGATGTCGCATTTTGTTGAAGACGTGCCGAAACAGATTTTCGGTATCATCTATGACCTTGTAATCAATGAAAAGATCAAAATCAAGCTCCCCAAACTTTTTGCAGGCTTCGGTGTTTCATTTGCCGTTCTCGGCGCATTGTTCTGTCTTTACTTCTTCCTTAACACAAGAGAAAGAGTTGCGCAGACAATCAAAAAGCCGAGTGTTATGCAGGGATTGAAAGCTATTGTTACAAATAAACCGATGTTTATTCAGGTTCTTTCTTCATTCCTTTCAGGTTTCAGTATCGGCTCGAGCAGAACGAATTTCTATATCGACGTTATCGGTTCGATTACCTGGAAAACCATCGTCGGTATCCCCGCATTCCCTGTCAAGTTCATCAGCTACGGCTTTGTTGAACCTCTTAGAAAGAGATTCTCAACCAAAGCTCTCTGGATTCTTGAAGATGCATGGACGGATATGCTGTGGATGATTGTTTTCGGCATCGGTTCGATAAACAAGAACTTCATGAGAAAAGCAGTTATTCTGCCGCTGATGGGTATCGAAGAAATCTTCGAAATGTGTGTTTACGGATTGAGAAGAGTTATTCCTGCCGAAATCAGCAACGAATCAATGGACTACTGCGAATGGAAAAACGGTTACCGCGCAGAAGCAATGATCGGTGTTGCACAGTCAACAATTTCAAAGCTTCAGCAGGCTGTTATGGGCAGTATCAACAGCATTGTTATGAAGAAGGTCGGGTATGTTCAGGGTCTTAAAGTCGGAACACAGTCAGATAAAACAAAGTGGTGGATTTTCGCTCTCGGAACAGGTATACCCATCATCACAAGCAGCTTGGGTATCATTCCCAAATTCTTCTATCCTCTTTCAGCAGAAAAGAGAGATCTTATGTACAGCGAGCTTCGCGAAAGAAGAAGCAAGGTCGCGGATAAGATGAACAATGCAACAACTGCAGAAGAAATTGCAGAGATTGCTGAATCTCAGTTTATTGTTAAATAATTAATTTTGCGGGCTCCGATAAAATGAATATTGGAGTCCGTAATTTTTATAAAAAGGAGAGATAAAATGAAAAAATCCAGAAGTTTTGCGGCAGTTATTCTTGCAATCATAACCGTTTTCAGCTGTGCAATCGGTGCAAATGCACTGTCAATCGACAACGGAATTGACGAGCTTAAAAAACAGTTTGTTTTTGCAGAAGGACCTGTTGCAGGTGAGTATTCAATTGATTACCGTTACTATTCGCCCGTTAAAGAAAATGATACTCAGAAGTATCCCGTTGTTGTTTGGCTTCACGGAATGGGTGACGGAAAATATGAAGGTGCACAGGTTGAGAGGAGCAATATTGCTTATTGGTCAAGCGATGAATTTCAGTCGCGTTTTGCTCCTTCGGGCGGTGCATTCATTATTGCTGCGCGCTCAAGAGAGGAAGACGGCATTTGTTGGAATAATGAAATGATTGAGCCTTTGAGAGCTGCAATCGATGAATTCATTGCAAACAACAAGGCTAATGTTGACCTTACAAGAATCTATGTCGGCGGATATTCAATGGGCGGCAAGATGACTCTTAAAATGGCGATTGCTTATCCCGGAATGTTTGCGGCGGCATTCCCGATTTGTCCTGCATGGTCACCTTCGGATGAGCTTGTTTCAAACCTTAAAGATGTTCCCGTGTGGATAACTTCAAGCACAAGAGACCCTCTTGTAAACTATTTCTTTGCGGTTACACCCACATTTGAAGCAATTACAAAAGCATCAGATGTTGCAGAAGATTGCAGATTCTCAACTCTCACCAAGGTTTGCTATCATGACGGCACAAAAACTTCAAGCAGCCACCATGCATGGTTTGCTGTCAATTATGATATGTTCTCAATCGAAAACGGCGCATATCCTTATATGACAACCGTTAACGGTCTCGGTGAAGAAGTTTCTCTTTCATATCCCGACGGTATGGTTTCATGGCTTTCGAGCCATACATCGGATTATGACGGAACACCTGTCGAAGGCAAAGGCAACATAACCGATGATGCAAAAACCGATAATCTTATTGATCTCACATTTATCGAATTCTTCGAAATTCTTTTTAAAGCAATTGCAAGCATTTTTGAGATATAATGCAAAACCCCGACAGTTGATTCTGTCGGGGCATTTTTTTATTTATCTTTCTTCTTTTTTATGATTATTAATGCAACTGCGGATATTGCTAGAGCCGCAAAAGCCGCTACGCCTGCATTGGTTGAACCTGTTGAAGGTATTTCCTCGTTTTTGTTGCTGTCATCCTTAATTTCCGACCACTTTGCTTCAAATGTCAGATTCTGCTTGGGCATTTTTTCGGGAACAGCGGGTGACCAGCCTTCAAACTTGCAGCCGCTTTTTACGGGATTTGCAGGAACGGTGATTTTTTCGCCTGCTTCATGTTTATATGATTTGTAAACCGAGCCGTCAACTTTATAAGTTACGGTATAAGTTTTCTTGATGTTTGATGCAACGCCGATGATTGCAATGATACCGCCGATAATTGATATGCCTGTGATGGCAGCGCCTGCTATTGCCGCAACAATTCCGCCTGCAACAACCGTGCCGCCGATTACAAGTGTTACAAATTCTTTGTCAATTTCCCAGACAGCTTCAAACTCAAGGTCGGATGAAGGCATGGTTTCGGGGATTTCGGGATTCCAGCCAACGAATTTGTGAGCAAATTTTTTCGGGTTTTCGGGAACGGGAATCTTTTCGCCTTCTCTCACTTCGTATGCTTCATATGTCTTGCCGTCAACAAGATAAACAACATTTCCTTCTCTGAGCCATTTGGCGATGAATTCAACATCGCTTGCAGGTACGGTGGAGTAATCAAAAAGATTCTTTCCGTTTTTGTCAAACCAACCTGCAAAAACGTGGCCTTCCTTTTCAGGGTCTGCAGGGGCGGAGAGTGCTATGTCTGAGCCGAAAACAGCTTCTTTAACGGTTGTTACGCCATCAATTGTATAGCTGATGTTATAACTGTTAATTTCCCATGAAGCATATGCTTTAAGGTCATTTTCAGGCATGGTTTCGGGTACGGGAATTGCCTTTCCGTTTTCTTCGCCGAGAATCCAGCCTGCGAATTTAAATCCTTCTTTTCGGGGAGATTCGGGATGAACAATTTTGTTTCCTGCGGCAAATTTCT
>JAZRJH010000084.1:0-2481 GCA_045645685.1 Acutalibacteraceae bacterium | reverse complement strand
TTGACTTCATTGTGGGGAAGAGAAGCACATCTCTGATAGCCTGAGAGTCTGTCAGAAGCATGCACATTCTGTCGATACCGAAGCCGATACCGCCTGTGGGGGGCATACCGTATTCAAGAGCCATCATGAAGTCTTCGTCTGTTGTGTTAGCTTCTTCATCACCCTGAGCAAGCTGTGCTTCCTGAGCCTTGAAGCGTTCTCTCTGGTCGATGGGGTCGTTGAGTTCTGAATAAGCATTTGCCATTTCCCAACCGTTCATGAAGAACTCGAAACGCTCAACAAAGTTGGGATCTTCGGGTTTCTTCTTTGTAAGGGGAGAAATCTCGATGGGATGGTCGATAACGAAAGTGGGCTGAATGAGATGCTCTTCAGCATATTCTTCAAAGAAGAGTGCAAGGATATCGCCCTTGCCGTGTCTCTTTTCGTATTCGATATGATGCTTGTCAGCGATTGCTCTTGCACCTTCGAGAGTTTCGATTTCGTACCAGTCAACGCCTGCATATTTCTTAACAGCGTCAACCATTGAAATCTTTTCGAAAGGCTTGCCGAGATCCATTTCAACGCCGTTGTAGGAAATCTTTGTTGTTCCGAGAACAGCCTGTGCAACATGACGGTAAAGGTTTTCTGTGAGTTCCATCATGCCGTTGTAGTCTGTGTAAGCCTGATAGAGTTCCATGAGTGTGAATTCGGGGTTGTGACGGGTGTCAACGCCTTCGTTTCTGAAAACTCTGCCGATTTCATAAACCTTTTCCATACCGCCAACGATAAGTCTCTTGAGATAAAGCTCGAGCGAAATGCGGAGCTTGAAATCTTCGTTGAGAGCGTTGTGGTGAGTTTCGAAAGGTCTTGCAGCTGCGCCGCCTGCATTTGAAACAAGAACGGGTGTTTCAACTTCAAGGAAGCCCTGTGAATCAAGATAGTTTCTGATTTCACGGAGAATAAGTGAACGCTTGACGAAAGTATCTTTAACATCAGGGTTCATGATAAGGTCAAGATAACGTCTTCTGTAGCGTGTGTCTGTGTTGGTAAGACCGTGGAACTTTTCGGGAAGGGGAAGAAGTGACTTTGAAAGAAGGCGGATTGCCTTTGCATGAACGGAAACTTCGCCTGTTCTTGTTCTGAAAACAAAGCCCTTGACTTCTACGATATCGCCGATATCCCACTTTTTGAAGTCAGCGAATGTTTCTTCGCCGATTTCGTCAATCTTAACATAAACCTGCATTCTGCCGCTGAGGTCTCTCACGTCGATGAAGTTTGCTTTACCCATATCACGGCGGCTCATCATTCTGCCGCAGATTGATACGTTTGTGTTTTCGAGTTCATCGAAGCGTTCAACTATCTCAGCGTTGTGGATAGTCTGCTCGGCGAGTGTAATCTGAAACGGGTCGTTGCCTGCAGCCTGAAGTGCTTCAAGCTTTTCAACCCTGATCTGTCTGAGTTCGTTGGTGTCCTGAACCTGTTCCTGCTCCGCTTCGGGTGCAGCGTTAACAATCTTTTCTTCAGCCATTGTTTGTAATTCCTTTCATATTTAATGCCAAAAAGCGACAGGGGGAGATTTTCTCCCGAATCCCATCGCCGAGAATTTGTGGTTTTATTATTTGGAAATTTCAAGAATCTCCATTTTGATAACCTTGCCTGAGGGAGTGAGAACTTCTGCGATATCGCCGACTTTCTTGCCCATAACTGCTGAACCGACGGGTGAAAGGTCGGAAATAATGTTGTTTTCAAGATCGCTCTTGCCAAGAATTTTGTATTCAACTTCTTCTTCGAAGTCCATGTCATAGAGCTTGACTTTTGAACCGATACGAACGAATTCAGTTGTGAGTTCTGTTTCGTCAAGGATTTTAGCGTTGCGAAGGTCAGCTTCGAGCTTTGCGATTTCAGCTTCGAGCTTAGCCTGTTCGTTCATTGCCTCATCATATTCTGCGTTTTCGGAAAGGTCGCCGTGTGAACGTGCTTCTTTGATCTTTTCGGCGATATCGTCTCTTCCCTCTGTTTTGAGTCTGTTGAGTTCCTCGCTGAGTTTGTTATAATCTTCACGGGTAAAGACTGTCTTTTTTTCCATTTCGATATATCTCCTTTGATTTGATTATAATTTAAAATCTTTTATATTATATATTATATATATAAATAAAACTTAACCTACCCCCTTATATATGTCCCCCATGAAAAATGAGAAAATTAAAAAATGAAAAAATGAAAAAATGATGGTCGGGATGCAGGGGATTGGATGGTGTGATATGGGCATGGGCTTTCTTTGCGTATCGGGCTGTTCCGCTGTGCGGGTTGAAATTGGCGCGGAATGTGTCGCCAGGGAGTCGGGGGCGGACTGGCGAATATTCGCCAACTTTGGAGGCATTGTGGCGACACCCCCCGCTTTTCGCGCTGAAATGCTTGCAAGCAGGGGGTCTTTATGCGTAACTTTGCATCATCGAGATGTGCCTCGAGAAAGAATTATCAAAAAATGATACTCCCCTCTTA
>JAZRJH010000083.1:0-5654 GCA_045645685.1 Acutalibacteraceae bacterium | reverse complement strand
GCACATCAGAAACGATATCAAGAGAAACGGTTTCAACCTTTACGCCGAGAGCTTCAAGCTTCTTTGCATAAGCATCGATATTCGCCTTAACATCTGCACTTGCAGCATCATAAAGCTCTTTCACGATGCAGATTTTCATTGCCGAAACATCTTCACCGATTGAATATTCGTATTTTTCTGCGGGAAGGCTTGTGCCGTCCTTGCTGTCATGACCTGCGATAACAGAAAGAATTTCTTTCATGTCAGCGGCGTTTGAAGCGGTAACACCGATCTGCTCACCAGAGCAAGCACAAGCAATGATACCGTAACGTGAAACTGTGCCGTAGGTGGGCTTTATGAAGTCAACACCCGAAACAGCAGCAGCACGTCTGGGTGCGCCGTTGAGGTCAACATTAAGAGCAGCTTTGATTTCACCTTTTGCAACAAGAGATGCAGCAGCACCTGCAAGATTGCCGTTTTCGGTTACTGCTTCAAAATTTGAGAATTCGCCGAGAAGGTCAAGACCGAATTCGCCGACATTTGTTTTGCCTGAAATTGCATAGCCTGCTTTTTCAAGTCTTTCAACAGCTTCAGCACTGAAAAGAGGCTTGAAGTTTTCAAGCATTTTTGAACCTGCTGTTGCAGGAACATCTTTAACGAGAATTGTATCATCAACAGCGATTTTTCCCGCTTTATTTATTTCATTAATATAAAAACTCATTTTCAGCACCTCACTTTACAAGTCTGGGAACCTGCCAGCTGTCTTCCGTGCTCTGCGGAGCGCCTGCAAGAAGGTCCTTGCGTTCAAACGGCTGTTCACGTTTGTCGTCACGGAGAACATTGGTCATGGGCATAACATAAATCATAGCCTCAACATTCTCTGTATCAAGCTTTTCAAGAGCATCTTCGCTCTTCTTCATATCACCAAAAATCTTTTCCATAGCCTTCTTTTCATCAGCTGTGAATGCGATTTCGTTAACGGATTCAAGGCTGTCAAGCTTGCTCTTTGTTGAAGCTGCGCCTGCCTTGGATGATTTTACGGTTGAAGCGAATGCGGATGCATCTCCGCCTTCGGAACCGAGAGTTTCAACGCTTCCCTTGCCTCTGGTGCTTACGTTTGCTTCGTAAAGCTGAAGCTCTGTAACTTCACCGGGTGCACCGAGCATCTGGTCCTGAGCAGTACCGTCAAGCGGGAATGCGATAACATCTCTGATGGTTTCGGTATCGGCAAGAAGCATAACAATTCTGTCAACACCGGGTGCCATACCTGCATGGGGAGGTGCACCGAACTGGAACGCATTATAAAGTGCGCTGAATCTCTTTTCAACTTCGTCCTCGCTGTAACCTGCGATTTCGAATGCTTTTCTCATGATTTCAGGGCTGTGGTTTCTTACAGCACCTGAAGCAAGCTCAATACCGTTACATACAAGGTCATACTGATATGCAAGAATCTCGCAGGGATCCATTGTTTCAAGAGCCTCGAGACCGCCCTGAGGCATTGAGAACGGGTTATGAGTGAATATAATCTTATCCGTTGTTTCATCACGCTCATACATGGGGAAGTCAACAACGAAGCAGAATTCGAATGAATCTTTATTGATAAGCTCAAGTTCATTACCGAGCCATGTGCGGATTACACCTGCGTTCTTATCGGCAACATCAGAAATTGTGTCGCAGATGAAGAAGATTGTTTCGCCTGCCTTAACACCTGTAAGCTCAACGATTTCTCTCTTTTCTTCGTCTGTGAGAACCTTAACGATGGGGTCGTCCTTGAACTCATAGGTTTCGGCATTGAGAAGAGTGATATGTGCAAGACCTGCCATCTTTGCCTGCTTTGTTGCAAAGTTGAGTGACTTGTCGAAGAACCATCTTTCGTTCTTGCAGGGTGCAACAATACCTCTTACGGGTTTATTCATGAAAGGCTTGAACTTGACTCTCTTGAAAAGGTCTGTGAGGTCACAGATAACAAGAGGGTTGCGAAGGTCGGGCTTATCCGAACCGTACTTTGCCATAGCCTCTCTGTAAGGAATGCATCTGAACGGTGTTTCTGTGATTTTCTTATCTGTAAATGTACGGAAAACGTTGCTTACAACATCTTCGCACACTTTGAGAACCTCCTCCTGAGTGGAGAAAGCCATTTCAAAGTCGAGCTGATAGAATTCACCGGGTGAACGGTCAGCACGGGCGTCTTCATCTCTGAAGCAGGGTGCAATCTGATAATATCTGTCGAATCGCGACACCATGAGAAGCTGTTTGAACTGCTGGGGTGCCTGAGGAAGAGCGTAGAATTTGCCGGGATGCTTACGGCTGGGAACAAGGAAGTCTCTTGCGCCCTCGGGTGATGAAGCGGTAAGAATGGGGGTCTGAATATCAAGGAATCCCCTTTCTTCCATAAGACGGCGCATATGACCGATAACCTTTGAACGAAGAATAATATTATTATGAAGGTCGGAATTTCTCAAATCAAGAAATCTGTGCTTGAGACGGATATTCTCGTTTGTGTCGTTTGAACCGATTTCAAAAGGAAGGTCTCTGCTGCAAACGCCGAGAACTTCAAGAGAATCAACAACAAGTTCAACAAGACCTGTTTCAATTTTGGGGTTGACGGTATTTTCGTCACGCTTTGTTACTTCACCTGAAACGGAAATAACTGTTTCCTTGCTGATACCTTTAACAAGATTTTCGTCGTGAACAACAACCTGTGTTACGCCTGTTTCGTCACGCAAGTCAACGAAGAGAACGCCGCCGTGGTCGCGAATAACATCCACCCAGCCCGCAAGCTGAACAGTCTGACCGATATGGGATTCTCTTATTTCGTTGCAACGATGAGTTCTATACATTTTCCATACCTCCGATGCATAATTACCAGTTTAATATATGATTCTCAAAAACAAAAGACGCCCCGAGAATCGTTACAATTCTCGGGACGAGTCAATTATTTACCCGCGGTGCCACCCGTATTGATATCAAAAAAGATATCCGCTCTTTGTATTTTGTTTTTAAACAAGGAAGTGTTGCCGTTCTTACTACTCGTTTAAAGCGCACTTTCAGCCCATGATGCGCTATCTCTTTTAAACTTTCCACAAAAGACGGGTCTTCACATGATATTATAGCAAATATTTTTTCAATGTCAACAACCAATTTTAACTAAATTCAAAATTATTTGTGCCGTTTTTACATCTGTTCAAGAATATATTGTTTTACATCCTCGAGTTTGCTCTTCTGCCACTCATTTTCTTCTGCTTTTTCGGCAAGGGGGCAAAGAATGAAGAAATCGAGGGTTTCGCCCGGAACTCTGCCTGTTCGCAGAGGCTCTGCAAAATGCTCAGCCCACTCCTCTTCGGTTGCGTTTTTGAACCTCTGAGGATTGAGATAGGTCATCTGCCTTTTTGTGGCGGCGATGTGCATTTTTGCGGAAAGCGGTGAAAGAAGATTGAAATCCTCTTCCTGAACATCAACAAATATTCTCGGAAGTTCTGCTTTTACGATGTGTTCTGAACCCCTTAAAATCTCAAGACCCATGGGTTCCCATGAAAATTCCGTTTCGGTAAAATTAATCTTTACAAGCAAACCGAGTTCTGTGTTGAACTGCGAGCGCTGATAGTCTGTATCAAAAATAAAGTTGCCGAGTGAATAGAAAATCACCTTATCCCCTACCGTTTCATAATTCATCGGCACATGGGGATGATGCATCACAACGATGTCTGCGCCCATTTCAAGATATTTATGGCAGCGTTCTCTCGTATAGGGTGACGGAAGCGGAGTGAATTCTTCGCCTGCATGGGCAACAACAACACACCAACGGCAGGTCTTTTTTATTTCATTTATGCTGTTCTGAATTTCATCAAGGTCACTCCAACTGTAGCAACCCGCTTTGTTTTCATCGGCTTTTCTGCAAGCACGCTGATATCCGACTCCGAACATTCCCATTCCGCCTGCTTCGTCAAGAATAACAGGCTTTCTTGCTTCATTGATATCCATACCTGCGCCGATGATCTGAACATTATTTTCTTTTGCAATTTCAAGAGTTTTTCCGATGCCGTATTCACCTGCATCCATGATGTGGTTGTTGCAGATATTCCAGATATCCGCATTCATTTTTTTGAGAACCCTGACCGCTTCGGGGTCGATTGTGTGAAGAAGCTGCTGAACCCCGTCTTTAGTTGTGTTCTGTTCAACGGGCGCAACGGGGCCCTCCACATTTGCGATTACATGGTCAGCAGAATGAAGAAAATCAAGAATTTCATCAGAAATAAGTTCTTCATCATTCCACTTGCCGTACATATATCTGTCAAAACCGATATCACCGGTAAAAATCAGGGTTGATTTATCTTTCATGATGTTACCTCTCAATATTTAAGGTAATATAATAATATCACAGCATGGTGAAAATCGCAAGCAAAAATAATACCACCGAAGCCATTGACCCCGGTGGTTGAATTTTATTTATGCCGCTTTTGCTGCAGCTTTAGTTTTGTCTCTCTTTTCGCCGATTTTCTGGAGAAGAATTACAAGCGCCATAAGTACTATACCTGCAATATCAGTCTGCCAGCCGGGAATAATCATGCACAAGCCGCCTGCAAGAGCCATAATTCTTTCCCATACGGGCATATGCTTGAACATATAGCCTTCCATACCTGCAGATACAATATAAATACCGCAAAGGGCTGTTATTACAAGAATAACAATATCATACCAGGGTTTGTCGGATCCGACAATGAGCATTTCGGGGCTGAATGCGAAAATATAAGGAACAATAAACGCTGTGATTGCAAGTCTTGTTGCCGTAACGCCCGTTTTGAGCGGATTGGATTTCGCAATTGCCGAGCCTGCATAAGCTGCAAGGGCAACGGGCGGTGTGATATCCGCAACGATACCGAAATAGAAAACAAACATATGAGCCGCAAGAACGGGAATGCTCAGGCTTCTCATGAGAATGGGAGCAACCATTGATGCCATGATAACGTAGTTAGCGGTTGTGGGAACACCCATACCGAGAACGATACACATGAGCATTGTGAGTGCAAGGGCAAAAATGGGATGAATCTGAGATGCAGACTGAACAAGTGCGGAAAGCACATTCGCAAGGCCTGTCTGCTGAACCATAGCGGAGATACATCCTGCAACAGCGCAAGCAAGAGCAACGCCGATTGCATTCTTTGTGCCGTTTGAAAGCGACTGAATATAAAGTGCAATTTCAATTTCAAACTTTTTATGAACAATTGATTTTACAAGACCTTCAATGAACTTGACACCGATAGCAACAAGAATCGCAATAATAGCTGACTTTGCAGGTGAGAAATAATTCATTGCTATAACAAGAGTTACAACAGGAAGAAGAAGATAGCCCTTTGTAAATACGAGTTTAAAGAAATTAGGAATTGATTCCTTGGGAAGACCCTTAAGACCAAGTTTCTTTGCTTCAAAGTGAATCATCATGAAGATGCCTGTAAAGTAAAGAACAGCGGGGAGAATAGCCGCGATGGCTATCTGTGAATAGGGCATACCGGTATATTCCGTCATAAGGAATGCCGCAGCACCCATGATGGGAGGCATAATCTGACCGCCTGTTGATGCCGCAGCTTCAACAGCCGCCGCAAATTCGGGCTTATAGCCGCAACGCTTCATTGTGGGAATGGTAACCGAACCGCTTCCTACGGTATTTGCAACGGATG
>JAZRJH010000082.1:0-36627 GCA_045645685.1 Acutalibacteraceae bacterium | reverse complement strand
GACCAAGCGACCGCAGTCGCGCGAGTCAAATCCCTATTCCCCAGCCAGTAAAAACAAGCTTCAACAGAAGCTTGTTTTTTTATTTTCCATAAACAAAAGACCGATTCGTATGAATCGGTCTTTTCTGTTAATATTTGAATTCTGTGTATCTGACAGTTGTTTCAAGATCGGCAGTAGCAGTCTTTACTTTTGCGATTGAGTATTTGACATCATTAAGAGTTGCCGACATTTTTATGTTATGAGTAAGCGAAGCAAAGCGATTGTCTGTTACACCTATCTTTGCTTTAACAGTAACACTCGTGGTGTTGATTGTGATTGCGCCAACGCCTGCGCCGACTTCCGAAAGTCCGCTTCTGACTTCGTCTGCATCCTTATAATCTTTTGTGAATCTGCCAAGGGCACTGCTTCCCTTGAGCGGATTCGTTTCATTTTTAACGGTTATCGTGATTTCATAATATTTTCCGTCGTCAGTCAGTTTGCAGGTCGCATTGGTTACATCAGATGCCTTGAGAGTGCTCTTGACAAGTTTCTTTCCGTCAAAATTTCCCTTCTTCACGGTTTCAGATGTGCTTCCTTCACCAAGGAAATTGCCGACAGTATCTCTGACCGCACTTATCTTTGCGAGAGCACCCATATTAAGATTGCTGAGCACGGTATCATTTGATTTTTTATAGCCCGGCTTTGATGTTGAAGCAACTGAAGCGGCGGAATTATAGAGCTTCACGATATCTTCTTTTTTGGTGGGAGCTGTTGCTTTTTTGGTTGTGGTCACCTTCTTTGTGGTGGTCGCCTTTTTGGTAGTGGTCGGTTTTTTGGTTGTTGTTACTTTTTTGGTCGTAGTTGTTGTTGTGATTTTTTCTGTTGTGGTTTCCGCCTGAGTTGTGGTTTCGGTTGTAGTTTCTTCGGTTGTTGTTTCCTCCGTTGTTTCAACAACTGCTGTTGTTGTTTCCGCTTCAACCGCTTCCGTGGTTTCGGGTACCGACTGAATGGTTGTTTCAGGGGCGGCTGTAGCAGTGACTTCGGGAATTTCATCCTTACATGATGCAAAAGCAAAAAGAATTGAGAACACCGAAAGCACAGCGATTATTTTTCTTGTTATTCTCATGTTGTTTCCTCCTTTATTAAAAGGGTATACTTTATTATACCATATTTGCAACAATATGTTTTAATTTTCTGTAAATAAAAGTCGAGGGAGCTTCCGTAAAGAAGCTCCCTATAGTCGACTCTGTAATAAACAATTGAAAGGATGGATGGGGAATTCGCAAAACGCTTGCACTTCATTTTGCGAATCAAATGAATTCTGCACTTGCTATGTTCATATTATATTACATCCCAAACATAAATACCACCTTATTAAATTACAATATTATTACAAAACGGTTACAAAATCAGCTGAAATAGTTACAAATTGTAACTATTTTTTCGCAAAACGCTGCATATATATTATATAAAGTATATTTGCAGGGAGAATCGCAATGAAAAACGGAAAAGCAAAGCACACGGATATAATCACATTTATTGTTTCTGTTGTTATTATTTTTTCACTTGTTGCAAGCGGCGGCACGGGGAAACTTTCGCTTGCAATGGCATCCGTTGTTTTCTTTTCGGGGATGAAATCCGAAACAGAAAGCGAAACCGTCATTTTGGAAAAAACCGAATCAGCAACCGAAAAGGCTGATGAATCCGTTAATGAAACATCCGACATCGCCGAAACACCGTCGGATATCAAAGAATTAATCAGGAAATACACAGAGCTTTTCAAGGATGACAAAAAAGATGCCGATATAAAATCCGTCACCTATGAAAAGGCAGGCGCAACTCATATATTCAAAAATGTCCGTGTCAAAAACAACACGGATTCGAAGCCGCTTGATATTGAAAATATTCTGTCGCAAAAGCTGGAGCTTTCCGTTGACAAAGCAAAACCTGCCGTGCTGATTTTTCACAGCCACACTTCCGAGGGATATGAAATGATTGAAAGAGATTGGTATGCCTGCGATTATACGGCAAGAAGTAACGATGAAAACCGAAACATAGTCAGGGTCGGCACAGAGATTGCGGATTATCTGACAAAACTCGGGTATACTGTTATTCATGACAAGACGATTCACGACGATAACTATTCCGATTCATACTCTCTTTCAAGAAAAACGGTTGAGAAGCATCTTGAAGAACATCCCGAAATTCAGATTGTGCTCGATATCCACAGAGATGCCATCACTCAGGATAACGGCGAAAAAATAAAACCCGTCAACACCATAAACGGCAAAAAAGCGGCTCAGCTTATGATAATAACGGGCGTTGAAGAAGGCAAGGTCAAGGATTTCCCCGATTGGGAATATAATCTGCGGTTTGCTCTGCATCTTCAGGAAAAATGCGAATCGATGTTCCCCGGTCTTATGCGCCCCGTTCTTTTTTCGCAGAGAAAATACAACATGGATATGACCCGATTCAGTCTGCTTATTGAAATGGGAAGCGAAGTCAACACGCTTGAAGAAGCCTGCTATTCGGGAAGAATGCTTGCCGCCGCACTCGCATCGCTCATGGAGGAATACACAGCATGAAAATCTTAAGAATATATATAATAACTGCCATTGTTTGCATAAGCATTTTTTCAACCGTTGCCTGCATATTCATCGCAGATGAAAACGCCCGAAAAATCGCTCTGGGTGAAGAATATGCAGTTGTTGCGATGAACAATTCCGCCGAAAAAAGCGCAGCAAATCCCCTGCCCGTTATTGACAGAATTGCAGAAGAAATAAAAAAGGCGGCAAGCATTGCGCCGCCGCCGATTAACAATATTTATTGGTTTATGAAAGAAATAGCAGAGAATCAAAAATGAATATCTTGTAGCCCGCAAGCTCAATCACTTCACGGGTAAGGGCGTTGAACATTTCCCAATCTGCTGTCTGTTCAAGAACAGAGATTTCATAGTCCGACGCAAGAACAAAATATCTGTCGATTCCGTCCTGTTCTTCAAACCATTTTCTGTTTGTCTGATAATAACAGGGAGCAATTCCGTTTTCGTTGATATCGGTGTTTGCAACTCTTACTCTTGAATCGGACAAAACAGTTATTGCCTGCGAATTCCAGAATGTTGCAAATCCGTACTCAAGACCGTTTTCTTCAAGCACCTTTGCGAGCTGATATTTTTCATTGTTTTCGATGCCGTTCTTATCCATTTCTGCAATTGTTCTGACTGAAATTGCGCTCATAAGAACGAGAACACACATTGCAAGAGCAGAGAATCTTTTCGCTGTGACATGGGGTTTTGCCGCTCTGAAAGCCGCAAAACAAACCATAAGACCCGTGCATATCATCGGACTGAGTCTCCAGTTTGCCGCAGAAAGAATTCCGAAGATGTAACCGAACATAATAACACCGCTCACGCCGTAATGAGCAAGAATGAGCATTTTTGATGAACGGTCAAATTTGTTATAAAAAACAAGAGCAATGACGGGAACGATTGCAACCAAAGCTGCAGTTGCCATTCTGACCATGTTGACGATTGACTCAGCAGAGAAAATTCCCATGCCGTAATAGACATCAACGCCGAAAAGCGAGAACCAATGCTCGGGGAAATTGCCGAGATTTTTGAGCCACTCGTTCATATTTGCATACTGCGAAAATGCGCCTGCATATCCTGCCGTGATTCCGTTGCCTGCAAATTTAAGAATCCCGTTTCCGATAACCGTTGCCGCACCGCAGATAACACAGAAATAAATTGATATTCTGTTTTCTTTATCCGTGAGCTTGCGGTCTTTTTCAAGAAATATTTCCAGAGCCGCCGCAACAAGAACGGGAAGCACACCCGTTGCAACAACCTGCATACCGTCGAGCGCGGACAAAACAGAGAAAATAACCGTTGCAAAAACAACAGCAATGAGTTTCCCCGATGATACGTTTGAATCAGTATACTCAATAAAACGAATCAGCAACGAAAGAAGAACAAAAATAATCGCCGCCGCAATACTGTAATAAATAACGTGCTCATAAAAAATTTCACGGAGTTTGGCTGACGAAGAAAGCACGAGTGCAAGAATTCCGACTGCAGAAAAAGAAAGCGGAAGGCTGAACTTAAGACTTCTGCAAAGGAACCATGCCGATGCAAAGAAAAGCAGAGTGAAAATCACCATTCCGATGTGATGAGTCGTCATTGTAACCCCGAAAACTCCGATGAGCGGAATCATCAGCATAGTGCCGCCGAAAGGAAGCATTGCCGCATAGCCGAAATCGGGGTTGAAAAGAGTTCTGCCGTCAAAACTTGCCTGCGCCCAGAGAATGGTGTCCGTGCAATCTGCATGGAAATACTCCGCAGACGGGTAAATTATGTAATATATAACCGTTGCGAGCGAACCGACCATAAAAAGGGCGGTTGCCGCAAGCAGGATTTTTTTGAGATATTTTTGAATATTATCTGTCATAAATCATCCTCAATTCCAGAAAACAAAGAAATCTCTTATTGCGGTATGCACCGCAGGATAGAATGAAACCAGATTTCCGTTAATTATAAGCGATGCAAGAGTTGAAACAACAACTGTTGCGCCCGTAAGTGTGCAGACGCTTTTCTTGGCGATGCAGGAAAAACGAGCGTCATAATCTCTCTGAATTATCAGACAGATTTCGCAAATTACCGCCGCAGAAACAAAAGCCGCAAGAACGGTCATGTCTGCCGTATATCTGAAGATAACGCCGCCGTAACTGAAATTCAGATAAGCGGTTATCAGAAGCGCCGCAAGGGAAGAGAGAAGCATGGCTTTTCCTTTTGCGGATATTTTTTTGCTTCTGATGAGCATGGGGCAGAAAAGAAGCCCGAGCATAAACGGCAAAGCAAAAATGCCGAAATTGCTGTCAATATACATCTCCTTGCCATAATCCGAAAGAGCAAGATAAGACAAAGTAATATACGGAAACTCTCCCGAAACGCTGAACGGTTGGAGAAAATAATGAAAAATTGCAGGAATTATTCCGTTTGCACCGCCGTCATAAAGAGATGCATTCGCAAGAGTCAGCTGATAATCCGTGCCGAACTGAAGAATATCGCCGAAACGGATATAGTTATAATAAAGCGAGAATCCGAGTGCCGCCGCAACGGGCAGACCGAGAGGAATCATATCGCCGACAAAAGCCGCAAACTTTTTCTCTTTTATCGCATGAATCAAATAAATAACAATAAACACCGCCGTCACTATTGCAACGGGAAGCATGGTGTTGATTCTTGAAAGAAATCCGAGCGCAAAGCTGATTCCTGCAAGCGCCATCATAAACGCACGCAAAATTTTCTTTGACCCGAGTGCTCTGATAATCCAGAAAATATACGCCGAAATAAAAGCCATTGCTGCAATGCTCGCAACATAATAAAACGATGCTCTGCCTCTTTGAACGAGAAGAGAACAGCTTGCAAAATATGCTCCTGCGGCGCAAACCGCCGAAAACCACGGTCTTATGCCTGCATTTCTGAATTTGCACCATTCAACAACGGCAAACGGCAGAAATATTGAGATTATAACCGAGAAAAATCCCATAACCGAGCTGTCAACGGGGAAATTACCCGTCAGAAGATAATAGGGATAATAAAAAACAAGTATCGGCGCTATGCCGAAATAGGAATAATATTTTCCGTCAAAAAACGCTCTGTCATAAACATAATCCGCATCCGCTCTGAAGTCGGGAGTGTACGGATTTTCAAGAGCGAGAAGCTCTGCGGAAGGCTGAATGTCAAGATGTATCTGCCCTTTAAGAAAAGCATCGAGCTGTTGGATATAGGGTGAAAAGAATCTGACATCTGTTTCAAGCGGATATTCAATAAATCTGACATCTTCGCCCGATGACGCAAACGACCACATCATAACCGCTGCGCTCAGACACACTGCGCAGGAAATTATTCCTGCCTGCGAAAATGTCATTTCATCACGGAATTTTTTTCCGCTCCCCGACTTGAGAAAACTTATAATTACCGCCGCAAGAATCATTGCCGCAAATCTGAGAGTGTTAAATGCAGGCGTGTATGCAGGATTTACCGTTATATCCGACACCGCACATTCCGTGTTTATATCTGCAACTTCTATGCTGAATCCCGTCATATCGCCACGGGAACTGAGAAAAACAGAATATTCTCTCGGAAAATTGCTCACGGTAATTTTTTCGCTTCTTATCATTGAAGCCGACGTAATATTGTTGCCGTCAAACACATAGAATTTCACGGTTGCAAGAACATCCGTAAATAACTGCTCGTTTGCTCTCACCGTGAACCGAATGGAATTGAGCGGAAAATTTCCGCATTCAATGTCGATGAACGGATTTTCTTTGTCAACGATAAAAGTATCTCCGTCTGCAGGTTTTATATCAACCGCATCGGTTTTGCCCATAACATAACCGAACCAAACAAAATTCGAGAGCAGAACTTCAAGAATGAACACTCCGACAACAACCGCAACAGCAATAAGAAACTTACTGTTTTTTGCCGTTTTCATCATTGTTCTCCTCATGATATTCAGCTTCGGTGTTTACACTCCAGATATTTTCCTTTGTCTTTTTACCGCTTACGATATTTGAAACAGTTTCAAAGGATGTTACCATCGAGTGGTCCATGTTGTTATATCTGTGCTGACCGTTTCTGCCTACACAGTAGAGATTTTCAAATGTGTCAAGATATTCAACAAGCTCATCAATTCTGTCATAGGTATCAAAATATGCAGGATATGCCTTCTGAACCTTTTCACGGTGGCTGTCAAGCACTCTTGCATCCGCAGAAATAACGCCCATCTTTTTAAGCTCGTTGACTGCAAATTCAACGCAATCTTTTTCGTTCATATTCCAGAACGAATCGCCTTCGTCACAGAAATATTCAAGACCTATCCACACGGTGTTTTCAGGGTCTTTTACAAGATAGGGCGACCAGTTGTTGAAAATCTGTATTCTGCCGAGTTTGACTCCTACATCCTGAACATAAATCCAGCAGTCGGGCACAATATTGTTGAGAGTTTTTATACCCGTTTCATTTTTGAGATTGAGTTTATCAAGAAGCAGACCAACTGTCACAAAATCTCTGTAAGGAAGTCCTTTTGCGATTTCAGCAGGTGCTTCGGGCACGGTTTCTCCCATGCCTGCAACCAAATCTTTGACGGGCATTGACGAAATAAAGATATCGCCGTCAAAGGTTTCTCCGTTTTCGCATTTAACGGAATTCACCCTGCCGTCTGCAATGTCAATGTCTGTTACCTTGCTGTTATAAATAATTTTACCGCCCATTTTTTCGAACTCTGCGCCAACGGTTTCCCAGAGCTGACCGGGCCCGAATTTGGGATACTGAAATTCTTCAATAAGCGAAGTTTCAACCTTTCTGTCCTTGTTGGGAACAAGTTTTGAAAGCATATCTTTGATAACAGCGAGAATTGAAAGACCCTTTACTCGCTGTGCTCCCCAATCGGCAGAAATTTCGCTCGGATGTCTGCCCCAGAGTTTTTCTGTGTAGCCTTCGAAAAACATGGAATAGAGCACCTTGCCGAAACGGTTGATATAGAAATTTTCAAGTGATGTTTCTTCTTTTTTGCTCACGGTTGATTTGAGATAACTGCAGCCTGCCTTGACCGTTTTCACAAGACCCATGTTGATGAATGTCTGCGGCTTCATGGAAATGGGATAATCAAAGAATTTGTTCAGATAATAAATTCTTGAAATACGGCGGCGGATAAGCATAACTCTGTCTTCTTTTTCGGGGTCGGGACCGCCCTTTGCAAGGGGCTTTTCACGTCCGAGAATTTTATCGTCAAAAGACTGCTCACCCTGAACAGGCATAAGATTCGCCCAGAAATCGGTTACACTCTTGTCTTTTGAAAAGAATCTGTGACCGCCGATATCCATTCTGTTTCCGTTATATCTGACAGTTCTTGAAATACCGCCGAGCACATCGCTCTGTTCAAGAATAACAACTTCGTATTCGTCGGATTTTTTCAGCAGTTCGTATCCTGCGGTAAGACCTGCAGGACCGCCGCCGATAATAATACATTTTTTCATAACGCTTCCCCCGTTAAAAAGGATATTTTATACTATTATAGATTATATCACTATACATATAAAAAAACAATTAAAAAAATATTACGAATAAATTAATAATCATATATTATTCGCCGAAATCCTGCAAAACACTCAAAAAAAAGAGATTGCCTGAGCAACCTCTTAAAAAATTTATTCAATTCCGCCGAAAACATCCGATTCGATATAATCAACATCAAGAGTAAGGCAATAATCAAGAGCAACCTTGTCATTGACGGTCCAGAGAGCAACTTCCAGACCCTTATCGTGAAATTCCTTGATCATTTCTTCTGTTATGTTCTTATAATATGCATCGATTGAGAATCCGCATTCAAGACAGCGTTTGTAGTCACAGTCTCTTGATGAGCCGTAAGTAAACATAAGCGGAAGCTCGGGGAACATTTCACGAGCCTTGAGAAGATTGTCAAACTCAAACGACTGCATGATGCATTTCTTAAGGTCATAAACCTTTTCACACATCTCAAAAACAGCTCTCACCTGCTCATCGGTATAAGGTCCTTTAAGCTCGATGAAGCAAATCATGTTGTTATCTCTCATGATTTCAAGATAACGCTCAAAAGTGCAAAGATAAACAACATCGTCGGATTCATCGTTTTCGAGCGGTTTCTCGGTAAGCTCAGCAAATGTATGCTCTTCAACCAGCAATTCCGTGCCGTCAAAAAATGTTACTTCATCGTTATGATTTGTAACAAAAATTCCGTCTTTGGTAATGCGGACATCGGTTTCCGCACCGCCTGAACGGTTCTCCGCCGCTTTGATGAAAGCAATTTCGGTGTTGTCGGGATATTTTGAACTGTAACCCCTGTGAGCAATCATGCAAACTTTTTTATCTGACATTGTGTTTTCCTCCTGAAAAAATACTGAATATCTGTGGTGGACCCGGTGGGGATTGAACCCATGGCCTTTCGGATGCGAACCGAACGCTCTCCCTGCT
Organism: Acutalibacteraceae bacterium; assembly: GCA_045645685.1. Taxonomy (GTDB): domain Bacteria; phylum Bacillota; class Clostridia; order Oscillospirales; family Acutalibacteraceae; genus CAG-177. The sequence goes on along the minus strand of JAZRJH010000082.1, from coordinate 27,638 downwards.
GAGCTACGGGCCCATGATAAATGAATTATATAATTTTTGAAATCCTATGTCAACAAGTGTTATTTATCAGTAAGTTTTGTTTGTGAATCTGCACAACAGAACCACAAATTTTTTGTGGATTACGGATACATAGGAACAGTTGAAAAAATAGTTATTATTTGTTAAAATATATACAATAGATCTATGAGGTGATTTGTATGTATTGTAAAACATGTGGTTCAGAAATGAACGAAAATCAGGTTGTTTGTCTTAAATGCGGCTGTGCAAAAGGTACAGGTACACAGTATTGTGCAAACTGTGGTGGCGAGCTTGCTCCCAATGCATTTGCTTGTATGAGCTGCGGAGTTGCTTCTAATTTCGGAGCTCAAAACGCTGTTGTTACAACAAACAATGCAGGCTCTTCCATTCTTGATAATGGTGGTTGGTGTCCCGCCGGCAAAGAAAAGATTGTTGCAATTCTTCTTTGCTTCTTTATCGGCGGTCTCGGCATTCACAACTTCTATCTCGGCGAAGCCAAAAAGGGTATTTTAAAACTCCTTACTTGCTGGTTTTTCCTTGGAGGAATTCTTGCTTTAGTTGATTTTGTTAAAATGCTTATCGGTTCATACGAGGTAAATCCCGATAAACTTATATAAGGAGATGTGCATCATGAAGTTTTGTTCGTCTTGCGGTTCGCAAATTCATGAAAACGCTGTAATTTGTGTCAACTGCGGCGCTTCTCAGACCTCTTCTGTTGTCAGCGATAAAAAATTCTGCTCCATTTGCGGAAACGAATGCATCAAAGATGCTGTTATATGTGTTAATTGCGGCACACCATTTTCAACTCCAACTGCAACTAAAAAACCGCACAAACCAGTTTCACCCGCAAAAATCGTTTCCGTCATTGCGATTATATTGGTAGCTTTGGGGACTTTGAGTATATTCATATCTATATTGACACTCTTAACCAATTCAGCATCCTTTTCTCCGATTGATTTGTTATTATCCGCAGCGGTTTCAATATTCACCCTTGTCGGTTTTATAAAGCAAAAAAACAACATTCTGCCCGGCTTGGGATATATGTTGTCTGCTGTATTGACTCTTATTTCATTTGTGATAAACATAGTTGACTATGAATATTTTTCCATCGCAAATCTGGTATCGGTGGTTCAAGTTGTTCTTCTTGCTATGCTTTTCATCAACAAGAAACCAAACGGAAGAAAATACTGGTATTTGCCCGTTGCGCTCGCAGGTATTGCTGTAATCATATCAACAATCGAAAATATTGCTAACGGCGCATTTGAATATCAAGGCTACTATTCAACAAGTTTTATGTGGGATGCGTTTATTCCCTATATTGCGTCCCAAATAGGTTCAGTTGTAGGCATATGTGTTTCTGCTTTGAACGCAAAACTCAATTGGTTTGCAGATGCTGAACCCGTTCAGGAAATCAATCCTAATCCTGTTTTTGTTCCCGAACAACATATTGCAGAGGTTACCATTCAGGAATCTGCTCAGGAAACTGAAATTTAATTTTATCAAAAGCACCCATTTCGATGGGTGCTTTTTTGTTTTTGACAAGAACTTGCATATTACGTATTTTTATGTTACAATAGAATGAATTTTGTTCTAAAGTTGTGAAAGAGAAAAGGTATTATTTATGAAAAAGATGCTTCTGATGATTATCAACCCCCGTTCGGGAAGAAACAAAATCAACGACGATTTGCTTGAAGCGACCAACATTTTCGGCATGGAAGGTTACGGAATAACCGTTCTCAACACCACCAAAGCAGGCGATGCAACGGAATACGCCCGTGAATTCGGCAAGGATTACGATATTGTTATCTGCAGAGGCGGTGACGGCACTTTCTGTGAAATGATGAACGGCATCATGAGTCTTGACAAAAAGCCGCTCATCGGTTATATTCCCGCAGGCACAACCAACGATCTCGGCAACACTCTCAGCCTGCCTATGAAAGCCAGAAAAGCCGCTCAGCTCATCGTTTCGGAAGATGCTCTTCCCTATGACATCGGCACTTTCAACGGCAAATATTTCACCTATGTTGCATCATTCGGTGCGCTCACAGAATGCTCTTATGCCGCACCTCAGAGTCTCAAAAACAAAATCGGCAGATTCGCATATTTTTATGAAGCGGCAAAGGAAATCAAGGATATTCATCCCATCCCCCTTCGCGTTAAGGTTGACGACAAGGTGTTTGAGGGCGAATATATCTTCGGCTCTGTTTCCAACTCATATGTTATCGCAAAGCTCATCCATCTTGATCCCGAGCTTGTTTGTCTTAACGACGGCAAGTTTGAAGTTCTTCTTGTTGAAAATCCCAGAACAGTCAAGGGTTGGACATCCACTCTCACAAGCGCTCTTGCACGAAAATTTGACGAAAGATACATAAAACTCGTCAAGGGTTCACACATTGAAATTGAAACTCTCGACGGATCTCCACTTCCCTGGACACTCGACGGCGAATACGGCGGAGACGACAGCAAGGTTGTTATCGACATCAAAAAGCACGCTTTCAATATGTTCAGACCCGTTCAGAAGAACGAGGACATGGAAGAAGCAACAATCAAAAAATAATCAACGGGTCACCGTCAGGTGACCCGTTTTTTTATCCTAATTCAACATAATTTTTTGTTACGGAATACATAATCATCAATGCGATAATCATCGGAATGCTCCAGATAAATGCAAACATCTTGTTTTTCTCTCTGAGTGCCGTGAATGACGGCATGAGCTTTCGGTTTTTCTTGAGAATGATGAAAAAAACCGAGCCTGCAATACTGACTGCATAAAGAATAACTGTTGTTATGATATAAACCTTATCAAGCATCGCTTCATCGGTTATATCCGCTATCATAAATTCAATCACAACAGAATAAAGATTATTCATTGCATGAATCAGAATACCCGTCCACACGCTGTTTGTGATGCAAACGGCATAACCGATTCCGACACCTGCAATCAGAGCAAACGGAGCCTGAACAAGATTTCCGTGAAGCACGGCAAAAACAACTGCAGATGCAAGGATTGCAAATTTATCGCCGTATTTTCTGAGCGGCTGCATAACTACTCCGCGGACTGCAAATTCTTCAACAAGAGGCGGAATAACCGCAATTGAAAGCACATAGAGAAATCTGCCGCCGAATCCAGAAGGTGTTTCTGTTTCGGGTGCCGTGAGATGAACACCGAATTTATCCACAAAATCAACAAAACAACTTGTTATATAATTTCCGACAAGACAGATGAAAAATCCGAACGGAACTGCCGTCAACATCAGCTTGTTGCTGACGGGTTTTGAAAGATTGAATACGTCGGTGTTTGTTCGTTTATTGATGAAATATCCGCCGACTCCGAAAGGAATCAGGATGCTCGAAACCGAGAAAATCACGGCAACAACGCTCTGAAAATCGGGGTCGGAATAATAAGCCGCACGAAGAGTGCCCGAAAGAAGAAAAAGAGAAAGCACATTCTGAATAATGACATAGAATATTATGCACATTCCCGCAACTCTGCCGATATATTTTATATCCTTTTTTTCTTTTTGTTCACGAAGATACATTTCGGCAGTTGACGAATAAAAATCGTTCAATAAAATCACCTTAAAACCACAAAATATTTATAATTTAACAAGTTTTACAAATTTTTTAATTATTATATCCTAAATTTCTATCTCTTACAAGTATTTTAAATTAACTATCTGTAAAAAATTTGTTGTAAAATCATTTGAATTAGTGTAAACTTATAGAGTATACTTTATAAGAAGTATGGAAGGATGTAATCAGTATGAAAATCACACAAAAGCAGCTTGAAGAATTAATTTCCGCAAAGCTGTCTCACCTTTTCGGCGTTTCCCCCAAGGATGCGACCAACGACCAATTTTACAGAGTGCTTTCAATAATCGCCCGTGATATGGTCAGGGATTCACGCCGTGAATTTGATAAAATTTCGGCAGAAAAGGGTCAGAAGAAGGTTTATTATCTCTGCATGGAATTCCTTATGGGCAGAACTCTCAAAAACACCCTTTATAATCTTAACCTTACAGAAACTGCCAAGGATACGCTTGCATCATTTGGTGTTAAGCTCGACAAACTCTATGACTGCGAGCCCGATGCGGGTCTGGGCAACGGCGGTCTCGGAAGACTTGCAGCCTGCTATCTTGACGCTCTTGCAAATCAGGGCTACAGAGGCATGGGTTACTCCATTCTCTATGAATACGGCATTTTCAAGCAGAAAATCATTGAAGGATGGCAGACTGAAATGCCTGACTTCTGGCTTCCCGGCGGCGAAGTATGGCTTGTTCCCAGAGAAGACAAGACCGTGGAAGTTAAATTTGAAGGCGAAGTTGTTGATAACTGGGACGGTCCCTTCCACCATGTTGAAATGGTTGGCTGCAAAACAGTAAAGGCTGTTCCCTATGATATGATGGTTGCCGCAAAAGACGGCAAGGGCGCTGCTGTTCTCCGTCTCTGGTCAGCAAAGGTTGACGGCATTGACATGGCTATGTTCAATCAGGGCGACTATATGAGAGCTATGGAAGAAAAGGCTATGGCTGAAGTTATCAGCAAGGTTCTTTATCCCGCCGATAACCATCAGGAAGGCAAGAGCCTTCGTCTGCGTCAACAGTATTTCCTTGTTTCCGCATCAATTCAGGATATCGTTCAGAGACACCTGAGAGATTACGGTTCACTTGAAAACTTTGCAGAAAAGAATGCAATCCACATCAACGACACACACCCCACTCTCGCAATTCCCGAACTCATGAGAATCATGCTCGACGAATGCGGTTACGGTTGGGACGATGCTTACAGCGTTGTTGAGCAGGTTTGCGCTTACACAAACCACACCGTTATGGCTGAAGCTCTTGAATGCTGGGGCGAAGATCTCTTCAAGCGTCTTCTTCCCAGAATTTATCAGATTGTCAAAGAAATCGACAACAGATTCAGAAAGAAAATCTGGGATGCAACAGGTGATGCAGGCAGAGTTGAAAGAATGGCAATCGTTGCAAACGGCGCTGTTCGTATGGCTAATCTCTGCGTTGCCGTGTGCCACAAGGTAAACGGCGTTTCTGCGCTCCACAGCCAGATTCTCAAGGACACAATTTTCCGTGAATATTACGCTCTTGAACCCGATAAGTTCACAAACGTAACAAACGGTATCGCTCACCGCCGTTGGCTCTGCCAGGCAAACCCCGGACTCACCAAGTCACTCACTGGCATTATCGGCGACGGCTTCATCTATGATGCAAGCGAGCTTTCAAAGCTCCGCCAGTATGCCGACGACACCGCTGTTCTTGACGAACTCCGCAAGATAAAGACTGCAAACAAGCAGGATTTTGCAAAACTTGTAAAGAGCAAAACAGGCATCAGCCTTGACCCCAACTCAATCTTCGATGTTCAGGTCAAGCGTCTTCACGAGTATAAGCGTCAGCACCTCAACGCTTTCAATATTCTTGCAAAATATCTTGAAATCAAGGCAAATCCCAACGGAAATTATACTCCGCACACCTATATTTTCGGTGCAAAAGCAGCTCCCGGCTACTTCATGGCAAAGAAAATCATTGAATTCATCTGCGCTCTTGCAAATCTTATCAATAACGATCCCGATGTAAAAGACCTTCTCAAGGTTGTTTACATGGAAGACTATAACGTTACAATGGCAGAAGCTCTCATGCCTGCGGCTGATATCAGCGAACAGATTTCTCTTGCAGGTACGGAAGCAAGCGGCACGGGTAACATGAAGCTCATGATTAACGGTGCCATTACTCTCGGCACTATGGACGGCGCAAACGTTGAAATTTATGATGCTGTAGGTCCCGAAAACATCATCATCTTCGGCATGAGCACTCCCGAAGTGAACGAACTCAAGAGAAGCGGCTATGTTCCCCAGAATTACTATAACAACAATGCCGAAATCAACAACCTTATCAACTTCATCGGTAAGGGCATCAACGGCAAACAGTTCGGTGAAATCGGCGGTTCGATTATCCATCACGATCCCTATATGGTTCTTGCTGACTTTGCCGATTACAGAAACGCTCAGAAACTTGCAGAAGAAATCTGGCAGGATACAACAAGATGGAACAAGATGTCACTCATGAACATCTCAGGTGCAGGCGTATTTGCCGCAGACCGCTCCATCAATGACTATGCAAGAAACATCTGGCATTGCGAAAAGCTCGATCTGAGAAATAATAAAAAATAAAATTAATTCAAGGCGGTTTCTTTTGAAGCCGCCTTTTAGGTGAGATTATGACCGATACATATTTCATGAATCTTGCAATTGAACAGGCAAAACTCGCTGCAGGTGAACTTGAAGTTCCTGTCGGCGCTGTTATTGTTCGCAACGGGGAAGTTGTTTCGGTCGGCCGCAACCGCCGTGAATACGGCAAAAACGCCCTTGCGCACGCTGAAATCGAAGCCATTGACCTCGCCTGCAAAAAACTCGGCGGATGGCGGCTCTGGGAATGCGAGATGTATGTCACTCTCGAACCTTGTCCGATGTGTGCAGGTGCAATTATCAATTCAAGAATCCGCCGCATTGTTTTCGGTGCATCGGACTGCAAAGCAGGCTCCTGCGGTTCGGTTGTCAATCTTTTTGAATTGCCATATAACCACAAGCCCGAAGTTGTTGCAGGATTCATGGGAGATGAATGCGCCGCATTGCTCTCTGAATTCTTTGCAGATTTAAGAAAAAGAAAAAATGAAAACAAATAAAAAAAGACTCGTTTATTTCATCGTCTTCGCGTTGCTTTTTGCAGCAGAAGTTCTGATTGCACTTTTTGTTCACGATAACTTCATCCGTCCGTTTGTCGGCGATGTGATCGTGGTTATACTCTTATGTGCATTTCTGAGAATATTAATCCCCGAAAAAATAAAACTCATGCCCGTTTTCGCAACGGCATTTGCAGTTACTGTTGAAATCATGCAGTATTTTGATTTTGTAAAACTGCTCGGACTTGAAAATAACGCTCTTCTGAGCACTGCGCTCGGAAGAACATTTGATATAAAAGATATTATTTGCTACATCATCGGCGGTCTGATATTTTTCATCGCCGAAACATTATTAAGGAGGCGCCGCCGTGAACCTTGATTCCGTTCTGCTCGCAATTGAATTAATCGGTACTGTCGCATTTGCGATAACGGGTGTTATCACTGCAATCGAAAAGAAATTTGATGTTTTCGGCGCTATCGTTCTCGGTACGGTAACCGCAGTCGGCGGCGGTATAGTCAGAGATATCATTCTCGGATATCTTCCGCCCATGGCATTCCGCAAATCAATCTATGCCATAACGGCTGTTATAACATCTCTTGCCGTTTTCATCATCGCCTATTTCTTCGGCAAGAAAATCCTCAAGCATTTTGATGTTTATTCTCAGGTTATCAATATTTTTGATTCAATCGGTCTTTCTGTTTTTGTTATCGGCGGTGTCAACAGTGCAATCGCCTGCGGATTCAAGGAGAATATGTTCCTTACCGTTTTCGTTGCGCTTCTCACAGGCGTGGGAGGCGGTGTTATGCGAGATATCATGGCAGGCAGAGTGCCGACCATTCTCCACAAAAGAGTTTATGCTCTCGCCGCAATAGTCGGCTCTGTTTTATATTATATCCTTATTTATTTTGAGCTTTGTTCAACAACTCCCGCAATTATCATCGGCGCAGGGTCGATTATAATAATCCGTGTTCTCGCAACAATATTCCGTTGGAATCTGCCGACGGTAAAAAATCTTGACGAATAAAGCATAAGGCAGAAAAGAGGTGCACCGTGTCACAGAAATCCAATCTTAAAACAAATCCCGATGCCTGTCCGCTTGCAAAAAAATGCGGCGGCTGTCAGCTTCAGAATATGCAATATGACCGACAGCTTAAATGGAAGCAGGCAAGATGTGAAATTCTGCTCAAGAAATTCGGAAAAGTCGATAAAATTATCGGCATGGAAAACCCTTATCACTACCGCAACAAAGTTCAGGCGGCTTTCGGCAGAACAAAAAGCGGCAAAATCATCTCCGGTGTTTACCAGTCAGGCAGCCACAGAATCGTATCAGTTGACAATTGCATGACCGAAGATAAAATTGCAGACGAAATCATCGTTGATATCCGCAATATGCTTCCGAAATTCAAAATCTGGACTTATGACGAAGACAGGGGCACAGGATTCCTGCGTCATGTTCTTGTTAAAAGAGGTTTCACAAGCGGCGAAGTTATGGTTGTTCTTGTCGGTGCAAGCGGATTCTTCCCCATGAAAAAGAAATTCACAACCGAACTTCTCAGGAAGCACCCCGAAATCACAACCGTTGTTCTTAACATAAACCCCAAAAACACAAATCTTGTTCTTGGTGACAAAGAAGAAGTCCTTTTCGGAAACGGCTATATTGAAGACACTCTCTGCGAAAGAATTTTCAGAATTTCACCCAGATCTTTCTATCAGATAAATCCCGTTCAAACCGAAAAGCTCTATAACAAAGCCATGGAGCTCGCCGAACTTGACAAAAGCAGCTCCGTTCTTGATGCTTACTGCGGCATCGGAACAATCGGTCTTGTTGCCGCAAAAACAGCAGGTAAGGTCATCGGTGTTGAACTTAATCCCGATGCAGTCAAAGATGCGATTTTCAATGCAAAACGAAACAACGTCGGCAACACATATTTCTATTGCGACGATGCAAGCGATTTTATGCACAAGGCTGCGGCTGAAGGCGAAAAATTCGATGTTGTTTTCATGGATCCGCCCCGTTCAGGAAGCACCAAGAAATTCATTGAAGCGCTTGCGGTCACAAATCCGAAGACAGTTGTTTATATCTCATGCAACCCCGAAACACTTGCAAGAGACCTTGAAATGCTTGCCAAAAAAGGCTACAAGGTCAGAAAAATCTGCCCCGTGGATATGTTCCCTCACACAAATCATATTGAATGCTGCGTAAAATTAACCAAAGGATAAAGTGAAACGGATTCTGTGTTTGGCAGAATCCGTTTTTTACGATGCAAATCCGAATATGATTATCGCAGGCAAAAGCGGTTCGTTTGCTGAGATGTATGCGAACAAACATAAAATTAAATTTTTATCCTATGATAATCTGTCGCTTGAGGAAGTAAACTCCGCTTTCGGTATTTACAAATCCGCAGAAAAATAATATTATAAAAGTATATCAAACAAGGGGTATTATTATGGCTGTAACATTGGAAGATAAACTGGTTATCGGTGTTTCGTCGAGAGCGCTTTTTGACCTTGAAGAAGAAAACAGAATATTTGAAGAGCAGGGACTTGATGCATATTCAAAATATCAGGCCGAGCATGAGAATGATATTCTTAAACCCGGCACGGCTTTTCCGCTTGTGAAGGCATTGCAGAAGCTCAATGCTGACGGCAGATACCTGACCGAAATTATCATTATGTCCAAAAACAGTTCGGACACAAGTCTGCGCATCTTCAATTCCATTGAGCATTACGGACTTGATATCAGCCGTGCGGCACTTGTCGGCGGTGCATCAATTTCACCCTATCTCGGTGCGTTCAAAACGGATTTGTTTCTTTCTGCAAACGAGAGCGATGTTCAGGAAGCAATCAACGCAAACATTGCATCGGGTATCATCTGCGACCACTCAAATCTGCCGATTAATCCCGATGATGAAATACCGCAAATCCGAATCGCATTCGACGGCGATGCGGTTATTTTCTCCGATGAATCCGAAAGAATCTTCCAAGCGGAAGGACTCGAAGCATTTGCTCGTCACGAACAGGAAAACGCACAGAATCCTTTGCCCGAAGGACCGTTTGCAAAGCTTCTCAAAACACTTTCGTTCATTCAGAAGCAGTTCCCCAAAGACGAATCGCCAATCCGCACCGCACTTGTTACGGCAAGAAATGCTCCCGCACACGAAAGAGTTATCCGCACTCTGCGTGCGTGGGATGTTCGTATTGATGAGGTATTCTTCCTTGGCGGAGTCAAGAAAAGCGAAGTTCTCAAAGCATTCAATGCCAACATATTCTTTGACGATCAGGCAACCCACACCGACCCCGCATCGAAACTCGTTCCCTCCGCAAGAGTACCCTATAAGAAATAAATTGAGCCTGCAACAAAACCGTTGCAGGCTGTTTTTTTGTCTTGTTCAGTTTGTATTTTCAGAAATTTCACGGATGATTTTCGGCAAAAATACTGCGTTGTGTATATTTCCATCGCTTCGGCAATGATGTTTTGTTTGTGTTCAGGATAATAGCATTTATCCATCAGATCAACAAATCATTCAATATCAGACTTTGACGATATACATTATTCTGACAGTCTGCCCTGCGTACATGCTTCGCACGAGCTTTTCCGCTTCTTTTGCGCCCGTTGCGGAAACAATCGGCTCGGAATGCACGTTGTTAATATGACAAACAACCTTCCATCTGTTCAAAAAAATCACCTCCCGTTACTTGGTAAATACATAGTAACAGGAGGCGTGGGTTGTTTTAGGGAGATACGGTGTTATTTGCTGTTTGTCGCTTCGTTTAAAACGTCATTAATTGAAGAAATACCTGCTTCAAGCAGCATTTTTGCAAATTCCTTTTTGTCAATCAGCCTTAACGGAATATTCTGTGCATTTGCCTCTCTTGCCAGTTTCAGACATTCCTTATCAAAGTTATCTGCAGTAGAGATAACCCAGGGGATATATGCGGTTGAATCGTCAGAACATGAGTGCTGTTTGAAATACAGAAGAATTTGATTTACCGCTTTCGGATTGGTTGTTTTTTTATGCTGTTTTGCCTGAATGTAAAAGATAACACCCAGTGCATCAAATTCTGCCACAACATCGGCATCCGATCCCTCAATTTTATTTTTCTCATTTTTAGCGGGACGGTATACCTTGGAGGCTCCCATTTTTTTCATATACCACTTGATCAGAAGTTCAAATTGATCAGGTGTAAGTTTTTGGTTTATTACGCTTAAAACTTCTTCACAAGTATTTTCTATAATCAAATCGTGCAGATTAGCGGGACCTGTTGCTACTCTCGCATTTTCTATGTCTTTTTTCAGCTCCTTATCTGTTATCTTACCGTTGGTCTGACGCATTTTCATCCTTGATTGCAATGCCGATGATGCAAATGCCCTTTTAATGATTTTTATGTTTTTAACTTTCACATAAAAGCCCAGATCAATCTCCTGCTTTTCTTCTTCATAGACAAGGTTGCCGCAATTTTTTATTAATGTATTATTCAATGACAAAAACTCATCAAACGGAAGATTTCTGATAGTTTTACAGTCTTCCTCAACATCCGCAATTGCAAACTCTCCTGAATAAAGGGGAATTATAACGGTGTCGTCTTTTTTTATGTTCAAGAACCTGTAGAGACTCCATCTGGAGCGGGAGCTGTCATTCCTGCTTTCAAAATAAGTGTTAAACCCTTTTTCACCGTTTGTCTTGACGGCGTTTATCAGTTCTTCATCGGCGGCATATTTAGCCCAGCCTATTGTAAGATATCCTTTGTCAAAAAGAACTTTTGATACATCCCAGCAATGTGAAACTCTGTGAATCCAGTAAGATTTCATATCAATTCTCCTTATCAGTTATATTTCTCCACTGCTTTCTGCAGTGCATTTTTAATATCATTCACAAGACTTTCGGGGGATGTTACGGTGATATGCTCGCCGTACTGCATCGCCCAGAATTTCATTGCCATTTTGCTGACTCTGACTTCTGCCGTAACCTCATCTTCGGTTTCATTGCTGAATTTAACGTCCTTGCCGAACCAATCAATAATTTCCGTAACGATATATTTCTTCGCCCTGAATATGACCTTCTCGGTCTTGTCGGCAAACATATAAATATGCTCTGCCATGTGCCTCGGCAAATCAAGTCCGTGTTCAAGACCCTCAACCTTTTTCATCGGTTTCACGGGAGTATCAAGCAAGCGTATATCCGTTATTCTGTCAAGGCGATAATTCGCCGCATTGTTGTATTTATCATAGTTGCAGACAAGATAATATCTGCCGTTTGTGGCAACCATCTGATAAGGATTGACGATATATTCCCTCACCGCACCGTCACTGTTTTTGCGTGGGTGCTGTTTTTTGTCCGTACCCATATCGTTATATTTAAATGCCACTTGTTTACCCTTGCTTATTGCCTCATCAAGAATTTCAACAGTCAGGAAAAGCTCCTTATTCTGCGGCATATTCTCAGGCATATTGCAGATATGCTTCACCTTTGAGAGAAAATATTTATTTGAAAGACCCTCAATTTTCTCAATCAGTTCTTTGCATTGTGAATACGGAATATGCTTTGAGAAAAGAAGGCTGTCAATCAGCAGACGGAGTTCTGCATCCGTAAAATCACGCACAAGATAAAAATCGGAAAGAATATAGCTTTCTTCAAGCTCGCCCTTTGAATTTTTAACCATTCGCAGAGCCTCGCTGTATTCGATTTCATAACCGAATTCAATCAGATTCATCAAATTGCGCTTGATTGCCTTGCGATCAGCCTTCATATCGTATTCTGTTTCAAGAATCTCCGCAATCTCTTTCTGACTCAGTCGGTGATCCTCGTCGGTATATTTTTTGAGAATATCAAGAATGTTGATAATGAGTAATTTTTTAGGCTGCATTGAGTCCATAACTGTCACCTCTGTGTTTATTCTATCATTATTGACATCATTATGCAATATGCCGTGGGACATTTTCGGTGCATCTTTTCGTGTGACGCTCACGTCGGCAAAATTAACATCATCGCAGGCTGCCTGCTTTTCATTACAATCTCAAAAACTGATATCTCTGATAAAAACAAAAAATGCGAACCCATTGCCGATTGGCATCAAGTTCGGATTTCTTCATTGTGGTGAAACAGATGCAACCACAGCAGAACCACCGTTTAAATTCCGAATTCTTACAGCGGCGGCGATATGCCTTGTTCTTTTTGCGATTTGCTCGCTCAACCTCTATTCAAAAATCAAAAAACAGCTGAAATAAAATTCTGATATGCTTCACTTGTTGACATAACAAGCCATTCAACTATTCTCATATCAACCGCACCAAGCATTTCCAGAAAAAGATAAACCGGAACAAGAAACGGTAAAAACACAAGAAAGCCCATAATAAATTACCTCCAAAGCGGTTAACTCATAAAATATTTAACAAACACAAACAAGTCCGTAAGAACTGTTTTGATATACCATGAAAAATTTGAAGCAAACCTGCCTGCATTATCGGAAATAGCTTCGAAATCAAAGCTTTTCAGCATTGCAAATATCTCAGCTATCGTTGATTCCATAGTCCATGATGCGGATTCCAGCAGAAAACCGAGATGATCAAGATTGGCTTTAATGTCTTTTTCAATAATTGTATATTCTGCTTTAACAAGCTCGTGTTCGTCTACACTTAAGATGAAATAAAGTTTTGATGTTTCCGGATCTCTGTGGCGATAAACATGAACAGGATAGAAATAATATCCGTCGTCACCGACGGGAACCTGTATTGATGAACACAAACCGTCATCATTCTGATATGTTTCAACACCAGCAGATGTACCGTTTGTGAAGTTTACGGTAATTTTCGCACCGTCCTCCAAGGGGTTGGCAAAGCTGTAGGTTCCGCCAAAACGTTCATAAGAGGTTGTGTAATATTCAAAATTCTCAATCTCGACCGATTCAATATAATAATCGGCATCATATGTTAATGAGGGGCGTTCTCCTTCATAAGGCTTTATGCTGACGGTGCTGCCTTCTTCTTTCACATTAATACCGAAAAGAGCCGTTCCCTTATCCAGCCAATAAATTAATTCACCGTCGTCATCAGGTAATGAACCTTCTTCAAAGCCATAAGCATAACCGTTTTCGTAGTATATCTCGGCAATTTCCAAACCCATATCACTTTCCCGGTCGGTATCTCTGTGGTCAATCAGGTAGCATCCGGCTTCTTCAACTTCAAATTCATAAACAACATCAAAGTCTCCGTCCCACTCGTCATCAGTTACAGGAGGAATGAAATTCTCACCCAATTCAAGATATCCGTTAAGTTCGTGAATATAAAACTCGGTATGATTTCCATAGTAGTCCCAACAAATCTCTTCTCCGATTTCGGCAGCATATGCACCAAAACCGCAAATGCTGAGAAGCATAACAAAAACAAGAATTGCCGCCATTAGTTTTTTCACAATAAGTCCCTCCAATTTTTAAAATAAGCCGGAAACAAATTCAACAATCCATCTGACCGGTTCTATCAGATACGCCAGAAGATAAGCAGGTAAAAGCAAGCCCATAAGTAATCCTCCTTGAAATAAATTTTTGTTTTTAAAAATATGTTTTGAGCATCGCCACTGTCAAAACATAAAAAACATGCACAAGCTAAGCAAAAGCAATAAAAACATTATTGTTTTACCTTCAACAACGAAAATCAAAATAATCCTGCAATTTCTTCAGCAAGCAGATACACTGCTTCTGCAGGTCCTAAAATCAGAAACCATAAACCGATAATAAACAGCCACATAAAAACACTCCGTTCACTTATACAATTTTTATATTTCGAATGTTATAAAAACATGAATGATTGTTTCGTTAAATAAGTGTAAATATTTAACAGTTTTGTTGCAAACAAATGCTGAAAAAATTAATTATTTATCATCAGACGTCTTTCTCCCAAATAAAAATAGTCTTGATAAAAAAGAACACCTCCAAACGCAGGACACCTGATATCCCAACGTTTGAAGGTGTTTTTTGTTTATTTTGTTTAATGTTGATAAATAGCTGTTCTAAAGAAATTAAATTTTCATTGCACTGCATTGTGTTAATCAAAATGATACTGCTGTGTAACATATGGCATTATCCGCACTCGCAGCATTTCGCCTCCATGTTCTTTCACACAGCGTCTCATAATCTGATGGAGGTATTTGCTCTCATCACCTGAAACATATAGGCTGTTTCGGATTTTTTGTTCATCTGTAAATTCAAAATGCGAATCACAAGCAGACTCTTTGTCGAGCGAGTATTTATCGAAGCTTCCGTCATCACAAACAAAAACACTCAAATACCATAACTTTTCATTATCCAACTGAATTTTAAGACGCCATTTTTTTGTAAATTGATCATATGTGACGGAACAAACACCATCTTCTCTTTCTTTTGTTTGTTTTTCCTGTTCTTTAATATATTCCAATGTATATTGAGGTTTCCGAGCACAAGAAAGAAACGCACTCATCAAGCGATACAGATTTCCCTCTGCTATTGCGTGGGAAACCAAAGAACCATTGTGCCCGTAGTCTGAACGAATTTCTAAACAAATGCCGTGGAGCAAATCAAGCTCTGTGCCATTCAGTGCTGCCTCCAACGTATATTCAGAATACGGTTTCCACGAAAGCACTTCCGGCATAAAGCCGAGTTTATAAGCTTCACGCATAAATCCATCATAAATTGTTTTTTCCAATTCACAATGCTCTGTGTTTTTTCTGTATGACGAATAATTACGACACCATTGATTCAACTCTTTATCCCGAAACAGAACTTCCATCAGAACAAGATACTTATCGCAAAATTCGGTCATTGCGTCTCTGATTTCCTTTGTTATCGGAGAGGTTGAAATTTCGCTTTGATTTCCCGATGGATTTTTCCATTCCGTACGATATTTTTTTATTTCACTACGGCTTAATATCGAAGTGCATCCGCCAACACGGCGGTAACTCCCGGCTCGTTTTCCGCATACTTCCAAAAACTTATTTGCAATATCAATAAGTTCCTTCGGCAGATATTCCATTGCTGTGTTTTTAATTTTCTGCATGGATATATCAAAATTATTAGCAACCCAATTACTGTAGCCGGAATAATATATCCAGGCAATAGAACCTGTTATAGCTCCGGTAGTGTCGCAATCTCCGCCAATGGAAACAATATTCCTTATTGCATCCTCAAAATTCTCGGATTCCAAAAAGGCAACAATCGCCTGAGGAACAGATCCTTGGCATGAACCGTCGAAATTATAATTATCTCGTATAGAATCAAGGGTGAAATTCAAATTGTAATAATGATCATTTATATATTGTTTGATTTCTTCTTTCGTATTTCCGCATTTAGCTAAGAAAACAGCAGCACTGACAGCTTCGGCACCCTTAATCCCCTCAGGGTGATTGTGGGTAACACAAGCACTTGCCCGTGCCAATTCCAATGCTTCTTCCAAAGTCACAGCTATCAGTCCGCAAGGAGAAACGCGCATTGCAGAACCGTTTCCGTAGCTGCCATAAGGCTCAGGATTATCTTGACGTAACCATCGCGAAAAGTTTCCTCCATATGCTCCGGTGGGATTGGGATATCGTCTTCCGAAATCACGCATCACTTCAACCAGATATTCCTGAAATCCTTTATCGGCTCGTCCGTTTTTAATTTGTTCGCTATAGCTCAGCAAAATAGCTTTAGCAACTGCGGCTGTCATAATTGAGTCATCCGTGTAATCGCATCCCGCCGAAAAAAACGGAAAAGTCTTTGTCTTTATGTTATTAAATTCATATTTTGAACCAACGATATCACCGATAAAAGCACCATACATAATGTTTAACCTCCAAGCTGAATTTCTTTGAGCTTAAATCAAAATCCACAACCCTCACATTTGGCTTAAAAACATTATAAAATATACCGAATTTCATGTCAACAAAGTAATTTTCATAGGGTTATCATTTTGGCATCATATCATATCTGATAAAAAGTACAGTCCGTGTTGTTTCTAAGATGTTCTTCCATCTTGCCGCTGAGCAGTAATCTGACATAACTCATTGGCTCGTTGCAGATGAGACAGTCGAGTTCTGATGCTTCGTACATATTGTTTGCATATCCGTTTTCAACGGCTATGCAGTTGATTGACACCATTGAGTCATCGACGAGTTTCACCTCAACGCAGACAGTGTCGATATTAAATCCACAAGAAATAAGGACAGAAGGAATTCAGGGAACAAGAACAGACTGCTGAAGAATGAGTAAGACAGCTGCAGGCGAAACGGAAGTCCCGCCTGATTTTTGTTACAACCTCAAAATAAAATATCTCGTATGAAAATAAAAAATCCGAACCCATTGCCGATTGGCATCAAGTTCGGATTTCTCCAATGTGGTGGACATTAACGGACTCGAACCGCTGACCCTTCGCACGTCAAGCGAATGCTCTACCAGCTGAGCTAAATGTCCAAAGCTGCATCCCGTTTCGGATGCAGGAGTTATTATATAAAAATATATAAGTTTTGTCAATAGGATATTTAAAATTATTCAAAGAGTTCTCGCTTACCTTCATGGGGATCATAATAAGTTTTAAGATAATCGGCAATCTCTTTTGTATCTCTTTGTTCGGCATACAGGATTTTCAGTTCGCTTTTGAGAAGATATGCTTCATTTGAACAAATGCTGTCTTTGAGCGCACGGAGTTTTGCACGCTTTGAAGCGATTCTTTCTTTCAATATTTTTGACGCCGTTTCATATTCTTCGCCAAGCTCTCTCAAAGTTTTTTCAGTCATTTCGTTCTCCTTTCAAAACATAATCCGCAGTAACTCCGAAGAATTCACTGAGAATAATAATTTCTTCCGCTTCGGGGATTTCACCCGACTCAATTTCACAATATCTTTTTCTTTTCATTCCTGTTGAAAGACAAACTGCTCTTATCGAAAAGCCCCTGCTCAATCTTGAACATCGGATTCTTTCTCCAATATCCGACGGTTCATAATTCCTTGCCGCCGCAACAACTCTTGCTCTGCCGACAGTTGCAGGAACAACGGTTTCTTCCATGATGTTCCGTTGATAAAATGCAACATACATCAGAGCTTTTTCAAGTTTACGGATTGCTCTTTCGGATGTGCTTCTGGCGCCGGATGCCGATATATCTCTCTTTTCCGCAATCTGCGGATATGAAAGTGAATCATACCATCGGTCAATTACGATTTCTTTTTCCGTTTCGGTCAGCTCATTTTCAATTGCATATTCAAGAAGCATCGCCATATCAACTTCTCTTTTGCGCCATGCATAAGCAACAGGTGTTTCGCATTCCTTACATATTCTGCCGCAACAGGCAAGCTGAGCCGCTTTCATCTCCTCTTCATCGGGATAATTTATATCAAGTAAAATTTCTTCTTCCATTTTTCCTCCGATTTAATAGTTCTGCTATTGATTATAGTGAACATTTGTTCGTTTGTCAAGCGAAATTTTTGCATTTTTGCGATTTTACTTGACATTTTTAATAGTTATGCTAATATTACAATATAAACTTTTGGGGAGAAACCTATGAGCATAATAAGGGACTTGAGAAAAGAAAAAGGGCTGTCGCAGCAGGAGCTTGCCAAACTTTGCGGTGTGCATCAGACTGCAGTCAGCCAATGGGAAAAAGGACGTACATTGCCGGACAGAAGCAGTTTGCAACTGCTTGCAAAAATATTCGGCGTTTCTGTTGATGCACTTCTTTCTGAAGAAACTCAGACCGATGAAAATAAAATCCCCGTTTTCAGTCATATAACGGCAGCAGGTCTTTACAGCAAACTCGGAAAGAGCGAATACTATGCGCTGAGCGTTTCGGACAACTCGATGTCGCCCGTTATGTTTCAGGGTGACACGGTTGTTGTTTGCCGCTCGATGGAAATCGGAAACGGTGAAACGGGCGTTTTCTCTGTTGGAAACGGCAATCTTTTTATCCGCAAAATAATAAAAAAAGACACAAGCATAATGCTTGTGTCTGAAAACACATCTTATGAACCGCTTGTTTTTTCGAAGGCGGAATGTGATGCTCTTCCTGTTTACGCTCTCGGTAAAGCGATTGAACTGAGAAGAAAACTCTAACAAAAAATCCACCCATGATTTTCACGGGTGGATTTCTGTTTTTGTTATGCCGCCAGCATATTGAACGCCGTCATTAATTGATTATCCTGCTCATCGGTAAGAAGAGCAACATCGATTTCGTTGCCCGTGGCAAGGCTGACTTCTGTTGTGGGATCAATTCCCTTGCCGTGGTAAACAGCCTCTTCGCCGTTTTTAGGCTCAACAAGTGCAACTGTGAGAAGAACTGCGCCGCCGTCTTCAAGTGCAAAAAGCTCCTGCGTTGTGCCGACACCTGCCGTTTTCTTTCCGACAAGCTGTGCCTGACTGATATCACGAAGGTCGCAGGCAAAAAGCTCTGCAGGACCGCTTGTTGTTTCGTTTATAAGAACAATATAAGGCATCATGATACTGCTGTTTGCTGATGTAAAAATCTTATCCTTATAGATGTTTCCGTTTTCATCCTTAAGCACTGCGATATTGCCCTGAATGGTGGGCACGATAACATCGATAACCTGAGCCGCATATTCGATTGTGCCTTCTGAAGTGCCTCTGACATCGATGATAAGACTTTCCGCACCCTGCTCAACAAGTTTTTCGGCTGCGGATTTGAATTCCGAAGCGGTATCCTTATAGAATCCTTTGATTTTGATATAACCTACATTGCTTTCGATTCTGGTGTTGACACTCGGGATACGGAATCCGAGCATAGGTTCAACAACCTTTGTTTCGCCGTTTCTCTCATATTCAACCTTAACCGCATTAAGACGGCTGCCGTAAAGGTTTTCGCTGAGCGATGAATAATTGAGTCTGTCAACGGGGATATCTGCAATTGCGGTTATAACATCGAGAGCCTTAAGACCTGCTTTTTCGGCGGGTGAATTCTCATAGACATGAGTAATAACAAAATCACCCGTGCGGTAATCGAATGCGGTTTCAACACCGATTCCAGTTACACCGCTTTCAAGCTTGGATGTGTATTCCGCATATTCCTGAGAATCGAGATAACGGCTGTTACCGTCGTTAAGACCCCTGATATAACCCTCCGCAAGAGAGCCGCTCAGAGAATTCTGACCGTCAACATTGCCGTAAAAATAGTTTGAAACGATATTTTCGATTTCTTCAACGGCCTTATAGTTGATTGAACGCTGTGAAAGTCCGCTGATAATACCGTCATAGATACGAGATGATGCTATCATCGTTACTGCAAAAGTGGCGGTAATTGCAATGATAACAAGAGAAATACATATACCGAGAGAGATTTTTTTGTTCATATAAATCATCCTTTATAATAAGTGCCGACCGATTTTTAAGGTCGGTCGGTAATTATTTTATATGATTTTACTTATACAACATATGAGGGCTTTGAAACGTAATTAAGCGGATTTTCTCTGCTTACGCTTCCGTCAGATTTTTTGATTCTGACTTCAAAATGAAGGTGGGGACCTGTAACATTACCTGTGTCACCCATAAGACCGAGCTGCTGACCCTTCTTGACGATATCGCCCTTGCTTACATTCAGAGATTTTGAATGAGCATAGAGAGTCTGCTTACCGTCGCCGTGGTCAACAACAACATAATTGCCGAAGCTCTTATGCCAGTCTGCGATGATAACTTCGCCACCCTGAGCAGCATAGTAGGGCTGACCGTAGGAAAGACTTTTGCCGTTGGAGTCTCTTGTGCTTCCGCTTGATGTGCAGAGACAAAGGTCGATACCCCAATGTCTGCCGCCGCTGGGATATGTGGGATATCCTGCGGTGATAGTGTTTCTTTCTTTAAGAGGCCATGCAAGTTTGCCGTCGTTTTCATATTCAACATCGGGAGTGTCGCCTTCTGTTGAGCCTTCCTGCTGAATGATTCTGTCGATTTCAGCTTCAAGCGCTTCACGCTCGGCTTCCTTCTGTTTGATAGCCTTTTTATAAGCATCGCTGTCCTTATCAAGTTCATCGATGAGATTTTCAACCTCATGATATTTCTTGGCAGCTTCTTCCTGCTTTTTTTGCTGCGACTTCTTGTTGCTTTCAAGCTCATTCTGCCTTGTGTTGAGAGTGTTCATCTGAGAATCAAGCTCAGCTTTTTTGGTCTCAAGAGCAGTTTTGTTTGCTTCAAGCTCTTTCTGAAGGTCGGCGAGCATATTTATTTTTTCGGTAAGGTCTGTAATAAGCTGTGCATCGTTTTCGGAAACTCTCTTGACAAGTTCCTGCCTTGCAAAGAATGTTGCAAGGTCGGTGCTTGAGAAAAGAAGTTCAACAGAAGAAGCTTCGCCAGCCATATAATTCTCACGGATTCTGGCAAGGAGAATTTCTCTTGTGCTTTCCATAAGCACTTCTGTTTCCGAAATCTGAGTTTCTATTTCAGCCATCTGCGAATTGATATCTTTGATATCGTTGGATGTTACATTAATGTCACCCTGCAAATCATCGATATCATCGTTAAGAATGCTGATGCTTTCTTTAAGCAGGTCAACCTGCTGCGAAATTTTATCAAGCTGGTCGTTGAGATTATCGAGCTTCTTTTCGTTGTTTTTTATATCTTTTTCAACTTCGGCAAGAGCTTTGTTATCTTCAACGATATCCTGTTCAATTTCGTCAATCTGATTTCTCAGATCCTC
Organism: Acutalibacteraceae bacterium; assembly: GCA_045645685.1. Lineage (GTDB taxonomy): Bacteria > Bacillota > Clostridia > Oscillospirales > Acutalibacteraceae > CAG-177. The sequence continues at coordinate 6,294 of JAZRJH010000082.1, read as the reverse complement.
AAGGCTTTCCTGAGCCGAAGCAACAGGAACAGAATAAGGAGCCGCAACTGAGAATACACAGACAAAAGCCATAATAAGGCAAAGAACTTTTCTTGTTATGGTTTTTCTATTATTCTTCAAGTTCAACAAACTTCCTTTCCTTGAGATATTTTCTGATTGATGTTGAGCTGCCGAAAACGCCTGTGAAGATGCCGATTCCGACAAATGCAGCTGCAAGATAGAGTGCATAATCAATGAATTCAATCTTGTCTGAGCCTCCGAACCCCGAAAGCACGGCGGTAAATGAGCCGAGAGCAAATTCATAAATCGCCCATACAGCTCCCGTTGCAAGAAGACCTGCGATTATGCCGATGATAATACCCTCAACCATAAAAGGAAGACGGATAAAGGAATTTGTTGCGCCGACGCTCTTCATGATGCTGATTTCAAGACGGCGGCTGAACATTGTAACTTTGATTGTGTTTGAAATGATAAAAAGTGAAACAACGAGCAGAAGGACAATCATGCCGAGACTTATGTAAGTCACGGAATCACGGATGCCCTGAAGCTGCCTTGCAAGAGTGCTGTTTTCATAAACTCTTTCGATTCCGCTGAGAGTTTTTATTTCCGAAACAACATCTTCAAATCCCGACATATCCGCAACCGTCAGTCTGTAAGCATCGGGAAGGGGATTTTCGTCGATTGACGAAAGATAAGTTCTGAGACCGTCATCGAGATCTGCAAGAATTTCTTCGTAAGCTTCTTCTTTTTTAACTTTTTCGATTGATGCAACATTTGCAATATCGTCGAGTCTGTTGCCGAGTGAAATATAGTCAACCTCTGTTGAATCGATATCGGCATAAACCATGATAACATTTTCGGCTTCAATGCCGCCGATGAATGCTTCAATATTGACAAGAAGCATGAAAGCAATACCGATAAGCATAAGGCAACTGAAAAGCACGGTTACGGATGCAACCGACATGAGCTTGTTCACCTTGAGATTGCGGAAGCCTTCTTTAATAAGATAATTGAATTTACCCATTATTCGTCGCCTCCTGCCATGATGAATTCTTCTCCGAGCATTTCAACGGGAGTTTCCTCGGGAGCTTCGGTAATTCCCGAATAAGCCGAGTAATCCTCCTCGGGAGGAACGACATATTCATTTGAAATTTCGCTCATGGGATTGATATGGGATGTTGCCGCTTCGCGGATAATTGCTCCGCCGTCGGAAACAACACTTCCCTTATCGAGAATAATAACTCTCTTATCAAAGCAGCGCACAAGGCTGTGTTCATGAGTAACCATTATGACCGTTGTTCCTGCTTCGTTAAGACGCATGAGCAAATCAACAATTTCGTAGCTCATCTGCGGGTCAACGTTACCTGTCGGTTCGTCGGCAATGATGATTTCGGCGTTGTTTGCAAGTGCACGGGCAAGGGCAACTCTCTGCTGCTCACCGCCCGACAGTTCCTTGGGATAGTTTCTTGCCTTATCGTTAAGACCCATAAGGCTGAGAACATAAGGAACTCTGCGTCGGATTTTCTTTTCTTTTGTTCCGATAACACGCATTGCAAATGCAACGTTATCAAAAACAGTCATGTTGGGAATAAGACGGAAATCCTGAAAAACAATTCCGAGTCTGCGGCGGAATTTGGGGATATCCCTTTTCTTTATTTTGGTAAGGTCGATATCGTCAACAACAATTGAGCCTGTTGAAGGAACTTCTTCTCTCATCATGAGCTTAAGGAAGGTGCTCTTGCCTGCTCCCGAAGAACCGACAACAAAGACGAATTCGCCTTTATCTATAGTTAAATTGATATCCTTAAGAGCATGAGCGGGCGCACCGTCATACTTTTTGGACACATTCTTAAATTCAATCACTGTATCAAATCCTTAAAATTTTATGGCATTAATACTTAACGGGCTTTGCATCAAGATACTTCTTAACCATAAGCGCAACTTTGAAAACGATGGCATCGTCAAATTCACGAAGGTCAAGACCTGTAAGTTTCTTGATTTTTTCAAGTCTGTAAACAAGAGTGTTTCTGTGAACAAAGAGCTTTCTTGATGTTTCGGAAACATTGAGATTATTCTCAAAGAAACGCTGAATTGTGAACAGAGTTTCGTGGTCAAGGCTTTCAATTGAGCCTCTCTTGAAAACTTCTCTGAGGAACATATCGCAGAGAGTGGTGGGAAGCTGATAGATAAGACGGGCAATACCAAGATTTTCGTAGCTTACGATTGTCTTTTCTGTATCAAAAACCTTACCGACTTCAAGAGCAATCTGTGCTTCCTTGAATGAGCGCGCAAGGTCTTTGATTCCTTCAACAGTTGTGCCTATACCTACAAGAACATGGGTATAAAGCTCTGTGCTGAGAGAATCGGAAATTGAGCGTGCGAGCTTTTCGAGATCCTTTGACTCGATATTGTTGCGGACTTCCTTTACAACGGCGATGTCGTTCTCGTTGATGTTGATAACAAAATCCTTGCTCTTATCGGGGAAAAGGTTCTGAACGGTATCATATACGGAAGCATCGTTATGGTCGGTGATTCTGATAAGAAGAACTACTCTTGTTGCTTCGGAAGCAAAACGGAGTTCTCTTGACTTTATATAGATATCACCGGGAAGTATGTTGTCAAGAATAACATTCTTGATGAAATTGCCCCTGTCAAACTTTTCTTCATAGTGCTGCTTGAGATTTTCAAGCGAAACACAGCAAACAGCCGCAAATCTGCCTGCAAGTTCATCTGTACCTTCAACAAAAACGGCATATTCGGTCTGAATATGTGTGCCGAAATTGCAGAAAGTATATCCATGGACATAATGAAGTTCGTTGTCCGCAAAAATGTCGTTTGCAGTTGAAATCACTTCGCCGATTTTGCTCAGTTCACTGCAAGCGATGATAGTTCCTGTTTCGTCAATTACGCCCAGGGTTCTGCCTACGGCATCTCTCATCTGATGCACAAGACCCTGAAAAATTCTGTTAGACATAGTTATTACCCCACAATTCGATTTGTTTTAACTTCTTGTGAATTTATACAAAATGACAATCGGGACATCTACATTTTACACAACAAACGCCGTTTTTGCAATAGAAATCTTTTCTTTTTTTCAATATTTTTTTGAATTTTTTGTGAATTTGTGGCTGTTTTTATTGAAAATTAACAAATTTATGCAATTTTGTATATGTCAAAAAATCATTTGACATCCGATTTTATCAACAGATTTTTTCGGTATTTGGCACAAAAAACGAGCTTTATGTTTGTTTGATTTAACGAATTAAAGTTGTAAAATCCGGCTTGCACTCACAAATTTCCGTTAAAAAGACGAAAACCGTTTTCGGCATAATTTTCATGCGCACTTTCAACGAAACAGCAGACTGTTTTTTGTTAATATTGCCTTTTGATTTTCTGAAAAATTACTGCATATATGCACGCCCGATTCAGACATACTATATGTGCAACACAGCGAAGGTTACACAAAACGAGAAAAATTTCGCAAAAAATACAAAAAAACCGCAAAAAAATTGCATCTTTTTTTAATTTTGGTCTTTTCAAATGAGAAATAAAATGATATAATACTTTGGGTTTTTAGAATTTTACTTGTTTTATATAAATTATTACGGAACGAAAAGAGGGAATTTCTTTGGAGAAATTTGTGATCAACGGCGGCTCAGCCCTCCGCGGTGAAGTCGAAATAAGCGGCGCAAAAAACGCCGCTCTTGCAATTATTCCCGCCGCAATTCTCTCGCAGGATGTCTGCATCATCGAGAATCTCCCCTGTTCAATCAGCGATATCGGTTATATGATGAAAATTCTCAAGGAAATCGGTGCCGATGTCAGGGTTATCAACAAACACACAATCGAAATCGATTCAAGCCGTGTTGATTCTTATGTTATTTCACATGATATGACAAAGCATCTGCGCGCTTCATATTATTTCATCGGCGCACTTCTCGGAAGATTTTCAAGAGCCAAGGTTTCAATGCCCGGCGGTTGCTATCTCGGTCCCCGTCCCATTGACCAGCACATCAAAGGCTTTGAGCTTCTCGGCGCAACCGTTTCTGTTGAAGACAATGCAATCGTCGATGCAAAAGCCGACAAACTCATCGGCAGTCCCATTTATCTTGATATGGCTTCCGTTGGCGCAACGGTAAATATCCTTCTTGCCGCAGTCAGGGCAGAGGGTCTCACCGTTATTGAAAACGCCGCAAAAGAACCTCATATCGTTGACCTTGCAAACTTCCTCAACTCAATGGGTGCCGATATCCGCGGCGCAGGTACAGACGTTATCAAAGTCAGAGGCGTTGAGCAGCTTCACGGCTGCACATATTCCATCATCCCCGACCAGATTGAAGCGGGCACATTCATGGTTGCCGCTGCTGCAACAAAGGGCGATGTTCTTATCAAAAATGTTATCCCCAAACATCTCGAATCAATTTCAAAGAAGCTCATCGAATGCGGTGCAGTTGTTGAAGAATTCGACGATGCAGTCAGGGTTTCGCTTGACAGACGCCCCGAAAAATGCAACATCAAGACCATGCCGCATCCCGGTTTCCCCACCGATATGCAGTCGCAGTTTGCGGTGCTTCTTGCCATCGCAAACGGAACAAGCATTATTTCCGAAGGAATCTGGTCAAACCGTTTCAAATATACCGAACAGCTTAACCGTATGGGTGCAGATATCAAAGCTGACGGTCAGCTTGCAGTTGTTCAGGGTGTTGAACAGCTCAAAGGCGCACCCGTAAAAGCCGATGACCTTCGTGCAGGCGCTGCAATGATTATTGCAGGTCTTGCCGCAACCGGCACAACAGAAGTTGAAGATATCTATCATATCGACAGGGGATATGAAGATGTTGTTGAAAAATTCAAGGGTCTCGGTGCAGATATCAAGAGAATCTACACTCCCGAACCCGATGCACTTGTCAGCGCAGGTTGATATAATGTAATATAATAAATACCGCCGTAACCCGAAAAAGGATTATGGCGGTTTGTTTTGGAGAAATTTATGGCGAGATTTTGTTCTTTATATTCGTCAAGCAGCGGCAACTGCACATACATAGGCTCTTCTCACGGCGGTATACTGATTGACATCGGAGTGAGCGCAAAGAAAACTGCCGAAGCCCTTGCCGAAATCGGCGTTGATCCTTCTGAAATAGGCGGAATTCTTGTCACTCACGAGCATTGGGATCACGTCAACGGCGTCAGGGTTTTTGCACAGCGTCACGGCATAAAAATTTTTGCTTCCGAAGGCACTCTTTCAGGGATGGAAGAACTCGGTGTTCTGACCGAAAAAGTGAGCGCAGATGTTATTCCTTACAGCGGAATCGAAATTTGCGGTATGCACATAAAACCGTTCCGGACACCCCATGATGCCAAAGAAAGCACCGGCTTCAGCGTTGTGACCCCCGACTCGAAACGAATCTCAATCGCAACTGATATCGGATGCATAACCGACACAGTCATGGAATCCGTTTACGGCAGCGACCTTATCCTGCTTGAATCGAATCACGATACAGGAATGCTTCGGATGGGTCCTTATCCCTATTCGCTCAAGCAAAGAATTCTCTCTGACCGTGGGCATCTTTCCAATGAAAAATGCGCCGAAACGGCGGTTAAACTTGCAGAATCGGGAACAACACGTTTTGTTCTCGGTCATCTGAGCAAAGAAAACAACCTTCCGTCCCTTGCCTTTGAAACCACCCGTGCGGCAATGACAATGGCAGGCATGAAAGAAAATCTTGACTACATTTTAACCGTTGCAGGCGACAGAAACCCCGTCATTGCTTTGTAACAAAAGGTGATAATATGCTTAATATCAATATAATTTGTGTTGGAAAACTCAAGGAAGATTATCTTCGCATGGCTTGTGCGGAATACGAAAAAAGACTCGGTGCATTCTGCAAACTGAAGATAACCGAACTCACTCCCGCAAGGCTTCCCGAAAACCCCAATGAAGCGCAGATTGATGCGGCGCTGAACGATGAAAGCGAAAGAATTCTGTCAAAAATTTCTGCAAACGAAGCGGTTTTTGCTCTCTGCATTGAAGGCAAGGAACTTTCATCCGAAGGACTTTCAAAAGAGATTGAAAAATGCGCTGTTTCGGGATTCGGCTCGCTTTGTTTCATCATCGGAGGCTCTCACGGTCTTTCGCCCGCAGTCAAAAGCAGGGCAAAATTCCGCCTTTCCATGAGTCCCATGACCTTCCCCCATCAGCTTGCAAGGGTTATGCTGCTTGAACAGATTTATCGCTCGTTCATGATTTCAAGCGGCGGAAAATACCATAAGTAAATTCAATGTGCATAAAAATGC
>JAZRJH010000081.1:0-10367 GCA_045645685.1 Acutalibacteraceae bacterium | reverse complement strand
TGTTCTCTTTCTTCACGTCTTGTAAGCATAGTATTCCTCCGAGCAGGGTTACCCCTATATTACCCGATGATTATACCATTAATTTTATAAATATACAACTATATTTTATAAATTATTTATTAATATTCCATTTCGACGATTGTTATGTTATCCACGGGCATACCCGTATGCTTGACCGCAATCTCTTTTATTTTCATAACAGAAACATCATCGAGCGAGCCGTTTTCAACAATGATTTCTGCATTTCCGCCATTGAGAATAACAAGATTTTCGCAACCGACCTTTGCGGTTATGAGATTTTCGATATCACTTTCAACTGCGATTGCTTTTGCAAGTTCATCAAGGGTTTTGCTTGCTTTTGAAATTGCATCCGAAGAAGAAGCGCTGTCTTTGATTATATCATTGAGAGCTTCTGCCGCTTCGTCATGAGCAGTCTGTCTGCGGAGTTTTGCGCCTGAAAAATATTCTGTCGCCTGAGCCTGAGCAACAGCATCTTCAAGCACGGCATCGCTTGAAATAACATAGCGTGCATCCCCGAGATTCGCACCTTCCTGCACGTCAATCCGTGTTGTGCCTGCATTGGCATCGGCCGATTGAGTCTGCGGTTTTGTGTAATACCAATTGACAAACACCGCTGCTGCAAGAGCAATAACAAGCGTTGCAAGAAGCAACTGTCTTTTTCTGATAATCATGAATAAATCCTCCGTTTATGTATTTTTATGCAAAAGAGCATTCAGCTCATTTTAGCCACACTCACCCTTGCGCTGCTTATATCAAGAAGCGCAGTTACGGTCTGAATCACCTGCGCACGGACATATTCCGAGCCTCCGCCTTCACAAACAACGGCAACTCCGCGGATCTTCGGCTCTGATCTTCTCACGATGATTCCCTGCTCACCCGACGAGCCGTCAACAATAACATATTCATCCTTTTGCTCAACGGTGTTTTTGCCGCTCGGTCCGATGTTTTCGCCATAGTCAGAATCGTGAAGATAAATATCTTCGCCGCTGTTTTCAAAAGTGACCATAACCTTGGTTGTTCCTGCACCGTCAATGCTTGATATTATTGAAACAAGGCGGTTTTCAAGCTGTTCGGAATAATCGGAAATATCTGTGCATTCCGTTGTTTCTTCGGATTGCACAAAAGCGGTTTCATTCTTCGCACCGAATTCACTTACACACAGAAGCACAATCCCCGAAACAAGCAGGATAACAACCGCAGACAGTTTCTTGTCAGTCGGGAATTTATGCAATATTTTTTCAATTGTTTCCTTAAGAATACGGATAAATTTTTCCACGCCGAATACCTTTCCTTATTCTTCGGTTACATCAACGGGTATACCGAGTTCTTCGCTTATTTCCCGAGACAGTTCTTCAATATCATACAGTCTGCAATTCTCAACAGTCACCGTAATTTTATGTATATTTATACAATATTCATCATCAACATACAAATCCGTATCGAGCGACAAAATCCTGATTCCACGCTCTGCCGCAAAATTTCCAAGACGGTTTTCAAGAGCGGTTACGAAACTATTAATCAGAGCGTCGTTCATATCCTTTGCATATGATTCATCAAAATCATATGAACCAAAATCTGCAAATGCCTCCGAAACGGAATTGCCGTTACCGATTCCGTAAAACGGTGAACATATTGCCGCAACAACAAAAATCCCGACCACGGCTCTTACGGTTTTATCCATTGCACCTCTCGGCACAAGAACGGTAACAAGTGTTCCTGCCGCCGCTGAAATCATAAGGCAAAACGAAATTTCTTTGAGCATTTCCATGTCATTCACCGCTTCCGATAAACACAGTAACACCTGCCGAAACAATAAAAACCGCCGCACAAAGAATAAGGATTATATTCATCATCGAAAATATGAAAGCAATGCTTTTTATTATCTCTGAACATCCCTTGCAATCAAGCATATCGCTGACAACACACGATATTCTGAGTGAAATCACCCACAATGCAAGATTGACAACAGCAGGCAAGGTAATGATAAAAAATGCAACAATCGCATATATTCCGACGGCATTTCTCACAAGCGACAGACTGCCTGCAACCGAAGTAAAAACTTCACCGATTGCGCCGCCGATAACGGGAATGAATGTGTTTGCCGCCAGCTTGACTCCCTTGAGCGCCATACCGTCAACAGACGATGCAAGAACACTTTTGAGTGCAAGAAATCCGCTGAAAAGCCCTGCCGCAGAGCCGAGCAGAGTGGTCATAAATTTTCTTATTGTATCCGAAACGGCGGTAAGCCGAAGAGTCGGAAAAATCGCCCCCGTGATACCGAGTGCACCACAGATTCCGACCAAAGACATCACCGTTTCCGATGAGAAAGCTTCAAGAAACTGCGCTGCCGAAAAGGTTAATCCATGCACAGACAACGCCGAGGCAGGCTTACCGCTGACGGTAACAATCGCCGCAAGCACGGGAATCAGAGCTTTTTCAAAAGCCGCACACACAGCCATCGCCGATGCCGCAGCACGAATGCTCTCCATTGCAGGAGTAAAAATTTCGATTATAACAAAACTTCCGCAAATAAGATTTAGAATTATCCTGCTTTTTTCATCATCAGGGAAAAATCCCGAGCATATGCTCACAAGTAAAACCGCACCGATTGTTTTGAGCAAACATTTCATCGGCCCTTTCACTCCATCGGATATCATATCTTTTATCAGATTTATAATCGCAGAAAAAGATATATCCGAAAGATTTTCGATCCCGATATCTTCGCATCCGATTTTCTTGAGATATTCCCTTGTTTCACCGTCAAGATATTCCGAAAGTTCATATGCTCCGCTTGATTCAAACCAATCATTTCCGTATTCATCAACATTCGCATTTGCGGTTATCCGCATTGAAAGAATCAAGGCAAGAGAAACCAGGAACACAACTGTTTTTTTATGTTTCATATATAAGTCCTATCGCAAAACGGGCAACGGTTTCGAGCATTGGCATTGCAACATAAACCGCACCGATTCTGCCTGCAAGCTCCACCGCCGCTGCAATAGTTGAGCATGAATTATCATAGCAGACATCCGCCGCAAACTGAGTAACAACAAATATGCCGAGAGCCCTTAAAAGAATTGATATATTTTCTTTTCCGATTCCCGAAAGATTCATCATATTATCCGCACCGCCGAGGACCTCAAGAAATCTTCCGCCGACGGTTATCAGAATCACCGCCGCACCTCCGAGAAGCGAAAGCGGAGCAATTTCGGGTCTGTTATTCCGCAGAAACGAATAAATGACAGCAGTCAGAATCCCCGTGAATGCAATCTTTACGATATCCATAAATTAAAAATCGACGATTGTTTTTACGGTATCAAGAAGCTGCAAGAAATTCGGCAAAAGCATCATGAGAACAACAACCACCCCTGCAAGAATAGTTATCATTGCATATTCATCACGGCCTGAACGAACAAGAATCGAATTAAGAATTGCAACCAGAATGCCGACGGATGCAATTTTGATAACAACGCTTATATCCATATATTACCTCCGAATCAGATTATCAGTATTGCTGCAGAAATTCCGAAAAGCATACCGAGAGTTGGAAAAACTTTTGAATATTTTCTGCTTTTTTCCTGCTGAATTTCAAGTTCGTTTGCAAAAATCTCGCTGTAATATCTGCAGCCCGAAAGCTGACTTTCAAGGTCAGTTGAACCGATATCCGCACCAAAGCTGAAAAGATATTCTGCCGAATCGGAAAGAAGTCTGCAAATCTCGGGTTCATCATACACGCTTTCACGCCATGCATCGGGAAAATCCTTGCCGAAACACACCTTTTCACGGCAGGTTCTTATAAATCCGAGTTCCGAAAGCCCTTTGTTTTCATCAAGAACACAGAGCAAATCCGCAACAGGCAGACGGGAATGACGAAGCCGTGATTCAACAACATTTATCATTAGAATAATTTCTCTGAACAACGCGGTTTTACGCTCCTGAAATGACGCCGCACGTTTGCCCGCAAGAGAAAATCCGAGAATCAGCAATATCATCGCAGCAACCTTAATCATCAAAATCACCTGCCTTGAAAATCTTTTCCGTTGACCCGATGCAAAGTCCCGAAAGCAACAGTATATTTTTAAATTCACCCGTATCAAGCAAGGTTCTGAACACGGATTTATTTTTCAGTTCTCTTTCATTTCTGGCATGAATGCTCAGCGCAAAACAAACTCCGCTGTTGACCCCCGAAACAATTGCCTGCGCTTCTTCATAAGTTGAAACTTCATCGCAAATAATAATATCCGGTGAAAACGAGCGAAGACCTATCATTATTCCTTCATCTTTCGGATATGATGTTATCAGGTCGCTGTTGATACCGATATCGTTTTGCTCAATACCCGAAAACGATGCGCCGAGTTCTCCCCTTTCATCGCAGACAAAAACTTTTTTGCATCCGAACGATTCGGACGAAAGCTGACGGGCAAGGTCACGAAGCACCGTTGTTTTTCCGCTTGAAGGCGGTCCTGCGATTATCAGCGATGAAAGTCCGTGAGAATAAAATTTTCGGATAACATCATCTGCCGCGCCCTTTATTTCTCGCGAAATTCTGATATTAAGAGAGCAGATATCCCGAACTGCGGTTACTCTTCCGTTTTCTGTGACCGCCGTACCAGCAACGCCGATTCTGTGACCGCCGTTGACGGTAATATACCCCCGATTCACGGCATGAGCAAAACTGTGAACTGAATATCCGCACAGACGCCTGAATATTTCGTCAACCTCTTTTTCATCCGTTACAACGGTCAGAGATGAATAAATTCTTGTCAGTCTTCCGCTTGCGAGCATGAATTCCGTTCCGTTTTCGGTTATTACGGTCATGGGCCTTCGCTTTCTTAGTCGTATTTCTCTTATTCTGTTTTTATCTGTTTCATCAAGTGAAAGAAACAATTCCGAAAGTCTTTTTGAAAGACAGTTTGCCGCAATGTCAAACCGTTTGATGTTATTCATTCTCTTTTCCTTTCCGCTTTGCTAATAAAATATATGGCTTCTTGTCCGTAATTAGAACAGAGATTTACAGTTTGTTCACTTGAAATGAAAATAATATTATGTTATATTAAATGTGTATTGATAAAAATTTCTTTCGGAGGAAAAATTTATGACTCAACTTGACAAAAAGCCGTCACCTTTAAGACGCTTTTTTGCAGGCAACTCCTACTGCTGGCTTTCCTGCCTTTGCACCGTAGGCGTTATGATGCTTGTTTTTTATTGCTACAACCTTTTCCCCTTCGGCGAAACAACAATTCTCAGAATGGACCTTTATCACCAGTACGGTCCGCTTTTCGCTGAATTCTATGACAGAGTGACGGGACTCCAATCCTTTCTCTATTCATGGCAGACGGGTCTCGGTTCGCCGTTTCTCGGCAACTTCTTCAACTATCTTTCAAGCCCCACGGCTATCATCATGCTTCTTCTCGGGCACGAAAATATGCCCGAAGCAATCGCAGGCATGATAATAACAAAGGCCGCCCTTGCAGCAGCCTCTTTCACATATTATCTCAAAAAATCGCAGGGCAGACATGACTTTTCCACCGCCGCATTCGGTGTGCTCTATGCAATGTGCGGATATTTCATTGCATACTACTGGAACGTTATGTGGATTGATGCGATGGTTTATTTTCCGCTTGTTATTCTCGGAATTGAAAACATCATCAACAAGCGCAATCCGAAGGTGTATATCGCCTTCCTTGCTCTTACACTTCTCTCAAGCTACTACATGGGATATATGACCTGCATATTCTCGGTTATTTATTTCCTTGTATATTACTTTGCAAACTACGAAGGCGGCTCGCTTCACGTTTCAACACCTTATACACTTGGCGAAAACGAACAGAAAATATATAAGTTCAAGGATAAAATCAAGGGAAGTCTTTTCCTGAGAAGCGGATTCACCTTTGCTTTTGCAAGCATTGCGGCAGCTGCACTCGTTGCAATTTCGCTTATTCCCACATTCATGATTCTCAAGAATTGCTCGGCAACATCAGGAACATTCCCAAAGAATTATGAATCATATTATTCAATCTTTGATTTCCTTGCAAACCATCTTGCAAGCGTTAATCCAACCATCCGCAGCAGCGGTGACGATGTTCTTCCCAATGTTTTCTGCGGCATGGCAACAGTTATTCTTGTTCCGCTTTATCTCTTTACAAAATCCGTTCCGCTCAAAGAAAAGGTTATGAATGTTGCCTTGCTCGGAATCATGTATTTCAGCTTCAACATCAACATTGTAAACTATATCTGGCACGGCTTCCATTATCCCAATGATCTTCCCTACCGTTGGTCATTTATGTATTCATTCATCCTTCTTGTTCTTGCTTACAAAGCATTCACTAGACTCCATGAATTTGGCGGCAGAGCAATTCTCGGAACGGGAGTCGGCGTTCTCGGATTCATAATTCTCGTTCAGGAACTCGGTTCAAAGAACGTTGAAGAAATAACCGTTCTTATCAGCATTATTTTCACCGTTACCTACTGCCTTGTTTTTGCTCTTATGAAAGACAAAAGATATCAGCAGTCAGCGGTTGCTGTTCTTCTTCTCTGCTGCGTTATCGGCGAGGTTTCATGCGCCAACACAGACCGCTACAGCATGGATCAGCTCAAATCAAACTTCACGGGCGACTACGCTGATTTCGTTGCACTTAAAGAAGAGCTTGACGCTCATGATAAAAGCGACTTCTACCGCATGGATCTGACCTATAACCGTGCAAGAATGGACCCTGCATGGTACGGCTACAACGGCGTTTCAACATTCTCATCAATGGCATATGAAAAGATGTCAAACGTTCAGAGTGATCTCGGTCTTGCAGGTAACTACATCAACAGTTACACCTATCATATGCAGACCCCCGTTTACAACATGATGCATTCGCTCAGATATATCGTTGACAACGACCCTGCAGTTACCGTTGCAAACGATTACTACACCGAGCTTATGACTCAGGGCAAGTTCACCGCATACGAAAACGCATATTGCCTTCCCATCGGTTTTGCGGTTGGCAGCGATGTTACAAACTGGCAGACAGATTATAACAATCCGTTCACCGTTCAGAGCGAATGGTTTGAATATGCAACGGGAATTTCAGATGTTTTCGGCATGATGACAATCGATGAAATCCGTTATTACAACATGGAAGAAATCACTTCGGGTCTTGAAACCGGTGATATTTATTACACAAAAACCGGTGCAGGCGACGGCGAGCTTACTTTCTTCCTCACAACAGAAGAAGAAAAGCATTGCTATCTCTATGTTGATTCATACGATTTCGACAGCATCACAATCAACAAAAACGGCAACGAAGCTGTGCAGCACACCGACGAGCCCTATATCTACGATCTCGGCGTTGTGACACCCGAAGACGAAGTTATCGTTATCATCAACATTCCTGAAAGCCAATACGGATATATCGATTTCTATCCCTACTATGTCAACGAAGATGCGCTCAACGAAGGATACGAAATTCTCAAAGCGCAGTCACTCAACGTTGAAACATTTGAAGAAACCAAAATCAGCGGTACGGTATCTGTTAATTACGATTCACTTTTCTTCACATCAATCCCCTATGACAAGGGCTGGACAGTTAAGATTGACGGAAAAGAAATTGCAAAAGAAGACTATGTAGCTCTCAAAGATGCCTATCTTTGCTTCAATATTCCTGCAGGCGAGCACGAAATCGAGCTTTCTTTTATGCCGCAGGGACTTCTTCTCGGCGCAGGGGTTTCAGCACTCACTGTAATTGCACTCATCTTTGTTGCAATCATTTTTGCAAAGCGCAGAAAAAACAATGTGAACGCACCGTTTGTTTATGTTCCTGTTATTGAAGAAACAAACGAAGCTGAAACAACAGATGAACCCGTAAGCGTTGAAATTGATATCCCCGAAGAAACCGCAGAAGAAACGATTTCAGAAGAAGAGATATCAATCATCGAAGAAGAAATCGAAAAAATCAACTCCGAAGAAACCACAGAAGAATAACAAAAAGAACCACCGATAAGCTCAATGCTCATCGGTGGTTTTCTTTATTTCAGAAGTTCTTTATACTGATAACATTTAACATAATCAACTTTGAACTCGGCAGGCCAGTTTTCTTCGGGTGTGAGATCGATTTCGCCCGTGCCGTGTCTGTCGGAATGCTGAACACCGTCGCTTCCTGCAAATTCGCATGAAAGAAGAAGATATTCGGGATTCTGCGAAACACCGCCTTCGGGTGAAAGTCTGCCCGTTTCATAGCCGTTGATGTAGAAAATATATTCATTCTCATTCCATTCAACGCCATAGGTGTTATATTCTTCATAAGGATTGTTTTCGATAAAATATTTTCCGATTGAATAATTAACTATATCATCGCCGTAACCGTCATAGATAACGCCCGTTGTGACACAGTCATTACCCCACCAGTTATCTTTATAATAGAACGATTCATAAACATCTATTTCGGTGCCGTCACGGCCTGAGCCGTCAACATTGGTAACTTCACCGTTCATCATCCAGAATGCACTCCACATACCCGTTGCGGCAGGAAGAATGCATCTGACCTCGAAATAGCCGTAGGTCTGATCATACTTCCCTTGAGTTGTAAGTTCACCCGTATACCAACCTGCTTTGTATTCCTTGAAATCAATCTGATCTTTCCACTTTTCGTAATAGTCATTTTCGAGCGGTTCATCAAGATACTTTGCGGTGATAATAAGATTTCCATCTTCAACTCTCACCATATCTTCGTGCCAATAACCGCCCTTGCGCTCTGTGACCCACCATGAAGGGCCCCATTTTGTTTCGTCAATCTTGTCACCGTTGAATTCATCTTCCCACACAAGCTCAAATTTGCTAAGGTCAATCTGATTATCTGTGGGGAGCTTTCCGATATCGAGCAATGTGAGAAAATTGGGGTTTATAACCATCATAACGGTTATGAAAATCTGCAGTAACGCTTTAAGCATATTATCACCTTTAAATTAAAATTATTTCTGATAAATTCTTACATAATCAATAATATATTCGGTTTTGTAAGTTTCCTTATCGAGATTTGCGAGCTTGCTTTCATCGGGAATTTCAAGAGAAACAATAACATCTTCGAACACTTCGGAAACACCGTTGCCGAACGATGAACGACGGGTTTCAACTCCGTTTATGTAGAAGATATATTCATCATCCGTCCATTCAAGACCGTAGGTGTTATATTTGTTATAGATGTTATCGCCATAGAAAGCGCCGAGTCTTTCAGACTGGAATCCCTCTTCAACTCCGTCAACGCCTGCACAATGAATTGTCTGCATAATGGCATTACGATCTTTCTCGTCCGAAGTATCCAAAGATTCCATGATATCGATTTCAGCTCCACCGACACCGCCCTTTGAAGCGGATGCAGTATAGGGTGAACCAGCCTGAAGCCAGAATGCCGACCAAAAACCGGGATCTTCGTTGACCATGCAACGGATTTCAAAGTATCCCTTGCAGTAGCGGTCTTTGAGCTTGATCATGCCTGTGTACCAGCCATCGCCGTATTCACCGTCGGTAAGATATTCGCCCGAGATTGTCATCTTTCCGCCGCCGACTTCAACCTGACTTTCGGCATTGTAACCGCCACGGCGCGGGCCGCTTCCTCTGTATTCCCAGACATCGGTATCAAGTTGAGTGCCGTTGAATTCATCTTCAAAAACAAGAGTATAGCCTTTAAGGTCGAGTTCTTCGCCTCTCGGAGTTGTAGGTGTGTCAAAGATAACAAGTCCGAAAAGCTCAATAATTGCAAGGAACGAAGCGATTATCTTTTTTGGAGAAAACGATGTGAAAATCTCCGACAGATAAACAGGAATCTGACCGAATCCCCATATCTGTCTGGGTGCAAATTTCAAAACTTCAGAGAGAAATGTTTCAAGCATAAAATCACCTCATATATCGATTTATTTAATTCTATCATTGAAATATTATGTTGTCAATTGTTCATTTTGCAGAGCTAAAGAAACAATCTTCTCCTGTGAGTTGCTCTGTACCGCTCGTCCTTCGAATCTCTGTCATAAAAACAAAGCAACCCTCACTTTGTGAGAGTTGCTTTGTTTGGCCCGCCCGAAGGGATTCGAACCCCCGTTCTTCAGAATCGGAATCTGCTGCGTTATCCAACTGCGCCACGGGCGGATATAAAGGGTGAATCAACACCCTTTGTTATTTGATTATTTAATTTTTTCGATAACCTCGCCCGATGTGGGTTTTGTTTTATCGATGAATTCCTGAACAGCTTCTGCCGAAGGCATTGCGGCGGAACAGCTGTGTGCTGAAACGAGCATTGAAGCGGAAGCGGTTGCAAATTCAAGAGCATCAGGAAGACTCTTTCCGTTAAGAAGAGAATAAATGAATG
>JAZRJH010000080.1:0-4101 GCA_045645685.1 Acutalibacteraceae bacterium | reverse complement strand
TAATTGTTCCCGAAATTTATGATGTTCTTAAAAAGGTTGATTCAAAGCAGCCCTTTGCGGTTAATCATATTTACAATGAAGATGAATTTTATATGTTTGACCCTGAAGAGGTTAATTACGGCACTCTTAACGAAAAGCCTTGCCCCGGTTATTATAACGATGGACAGTTTGATGCTTTGGTAGAAACAGGCGATGTTCTTGCGATGTTTACAGGTCACGACCACACCAATGCCTTTGGCGTAAGAAATCAGAATATCGATATCTACACTTCTCCCATGACCCGTTACAAGGGTGTGGCTTATACTACACAGTACGGCTACCGTGTGGTTGAAATTGATGAAAATGATACTTCGACCTATGAAACAAGAGTTGAGCGCCTTTACGATGTTTTTGACTTTGAATACATAAAAACCGCAAAAGATAACGGCGACAAATATTCAACGAGAATTGCTTTTGAGCTTGCGGTCAAAGGAAAAGTTCAGGAAGTGTTTATGAAACTTTATCAATCGGCAGTTGAACTCGTTACAGGCAGACAGGTTACATATCCTCATTAAAAACCAACAATTTCCGATTTGTCGAACACAATCATTCCACATCACACAGATAATTAAAATAAACAAGGACATTGCACGGCAGTAAAAACTGCTCTGAGCAATGTCCCTTTTTGTTCTTGAAATCATCAAAAACGGCTTTTTCAGCCGATAATGTCCAAGGGGTAAAAACAAAGGAAACGAAAAAAGTCTGAAACCATTGAAAACAGAGCTTGTTCTTTCACCACGAAAACCAAATAAAACTCGAAATGATACCGATGAACCGAATACAAATCAAAACAATATTTTTAAATTAAAAGGAGAAATTTTACTATAAAAAGTCAATCACTAAAATCCTCGCAATAGGTCTTGCGCTCTCAATGGCATTCTGTATGGCACTCCCCTCGTTTGCATCTGAAATCACAAACAATTCATTCGGTGCAGTAAAAGTTGACAGCGATCAGATCGGCTTTGCAATGACAAAAAGTTGCAGATGCAATGATTTCTCAGGGTCTCATATAAATAAATATATAAAAAGGGAATCCCGATTGGGATTCCTTTTTTTGTTGACTACGCTGTAAAGCCGTGATATTATTTTATAAAGAGATAAAAAGGAGTAATCTTTATGTTCAAAAAATTACTTGCGTTAATCCTTACAATAATTTTAGCTGCAGGCTGTTTCCCCGTTTCTTTTGCCGCAGGCGAAAGTGCAAAGCTTTACGATATTTACGGCGACGATATGCTTTTCCGTCAGAATGAAGAAGCAGTTATTTCAGGCACTGCACCGAGCGGAAGCTCTATTACAGCAGAGCTTTTTGATGCTTCAGGCAAGCTCGTTTCTTCGGGCAGCGCCACCGCCGCAGACGGAGTTTTTTCGGTTTCGTTCAATTCTCCCGCGGGCAGCTACGATGAATATTACGTTGTTCTCAGATGCAACGGCACGGAATTCAGAACTCTTCACGGAGTTGTTTTCGGTGAACTCTGGCTTGCAAGCGGTCAGAGCAATATGATGTATTCCCTCTCTCAGGATAAAGACGGCAAAGAAATGTTTGCAAAGCAGCAGCCCTTGAATAAAAATATCCGCGTTTTGCTTATCCCCGATTATCCCGAATACAAAGGCTCAAAAGAGCTTCTTCCCGCCGACCCGCAAACAGATATCATCGGTTCAAAATGGGTAACGGGCGAAAACGGTCAGGTTTACCTGATGAGTGCCGTTGCTTATTATTTCGCAGAGGAAATTCAGAAAGAAATTGATATGCCCGTCGGCATTCTCAACGTTGCTCTCGGCGGCACGGCTCTTGCAACATGGCTTTCAAGAGATATGATTGACAGCTCATCCGAGGTTAAAAACTACCTTTGGTCCGTAGGCAAATACATCACAAAATCTCAATGGAAAGAAAACAATCAGAATATTTATGCCGATATGACGGTTAATTTCAATCAAAGAATAGCCGCCCTCAAAGGCTTCAAGCCCTCGGGTATGATATGGTATCAGGGAGAAAGCGACCTGATAAGCAATATGGATAATGAATATTACAAAAATGCTATGGAGCTTATGCAGAGCGGTTATGCCGATTATTTCGGCTTGGGAGATGGCTCCCTCCCCATGATTTACACTCAGCTTGCTTCCTACCCATATCAGAATCTTTCGGAACCTGCTATGTGGAACATCGGGTATTCGGAATTGCAGGCAGACAATGCCGACTCGCAGGCAATGGTAACAATTTATGATGTGCCTATTCACTATATTCCCGAAGCGGGAGTTATCCATCCCGAAACCAAACAGCCCATCGGCGAAAGAATGGCTTTTGCTGCATCGGGTCTTGTTTACGGCAAAAGAGACACTTTCACCGCTGCAACAGTTGAAAGCACGGAAATAAAAGACGGAAGTGTTTATGTCACCTTCAGAAACGTGGGTGACGGTCTTGCGACAAACGGCAACAAACTCTACGGATTTGCCGTTTGCGGCGATAACGGAGTTTATGTTCAGGCTGATGCAGAAATCATCGGCAAAAATATTGTTAAAATAAGCAGCAAATTTGTTGCGGAGCCCAGATCGGCAAGCTATGCCTGCTGTCTTACAAACATCCGTTCAAATCTCTATGCAACCGAAAACGGCAGTCTTGCTCTTCCCGTAAGCCCCTTCGTAACCGATAAATCCTTTGATTCTCATTTCTGGGCGGATAAGGTCTGGGCAGACTGCGAAGATGCTCAGATATGGCACAATGCTACCGACAACACAGCAAACTATTACAGCACCTGGAGCGCAGACGGCGCAAATCTTGAATTCACCGACAGCCTTAATATCAAAGCAAACCAAAACAATTTCTCGGTTAAACCCGTTGTGACCTTTAACGGAATCAACCATTTTGTCGATATGGATTATAATTATTCTGACTACGGCAAGATGACCTTGAAAATCCGCAACAACGGTGCAGAGGATATCAGTCTCGACAGAATCCGTTTCTTCACAAACACCTCAGTCTGCTATTCCCCCGCCCTCGACGGCACTTCAGATACAGGCAAAGTTATCCCCGCAAACGGCGAATGGCAAACGGTAACATTTGACCTTTCAAAGCTTTATATTGCGGAAAGCGACTACAAAACCGCATCTTCAAGCAGCAAGCTCAGCACGGTAACGGATATACATTTTGTTTTCAGCGGCAACAACGCAGATATCAGCATTGATGAAATCCGCTTTTCACCCAAAAGCGAAACATTCTTCAGCAGATTAATTGCAAAAATAAAAAGTGCTGACGGTTTCCTCGGATTCCTCTATAAGGCACTCAACCGTATAGTGGAGTTTTTCAGAAACATATTCTAAACAATAACGGAGCAGTAAAAGTAACACTGCTCCGTTTTCTTTATATATAAAGGTCGAGGGAGTCTTCAATAGAAGACTCCCTTAAACAACTTTGTAAATACACATTGAGAGGACGGATAATAAAATACGGAATCCGGTGCACCTGCGAAAACCGTAATCGGAATTCATATAGGTCTGAAATGGGATAGTGTTGATTTCATAAATAAGACCGTAACTATTAAACATACTGTTACAAGATTTTCTGAAGTTATTGAAAAAGACAGCACATAAACTGACAGCAGCTATCGAGCATATCCGCTTCCGGTTGAAACAGAGGATATTTTCAAAAAACAGAAAATGAGAGAACTCAGGGGTGTAATTCAATACAGTGAGGAGTACCAACGAAATGACTATATTTTTAAATGGGATTAGAAAAACTCAATCAGAAAAGCAATAAAAAAACCGTTGAAAAACTTAATGTTTTCAACGGTTTAGATGGCAAAGCCCCAATTTCGAAAGCAATTTTTACCATTTAAGGCATAATTATTATTTTAAATCTCAATTTTTTACCACGCACTTAATAAAGGTGTCAAAATACACCTACCGTTGGTTTAGCTGGGGAGAAAACAACCGTTAGTAGAGTAAAAAGCAAACGCTAAACTCTTATTTATCGTAATTTTCGCTGAGTTTCTTTACTTTCCTGTTATCAAAATATATATGAATACGTTCCCAATGAAAAACACGCCTTTTGAACCAAATGGAAGAAAA
>JAZRJH010000079.1:0-4398 GCA_045645685.1 Acutalibacteraceae bacterium | reverse complement strand
GCATCGATGATTTCGTTGGCAAGTCTTTCCTTCATTGTTCTTTCTGAACGCTGACGGCTGTAGAGTGTGATCCAACGAAGACCGAGAGTCTGTCTTCTCTCGGGGCGAACCTCCATGGGTACCTGATAGGTAGCACCGCCTACACGGCGAGCCTTAACTTCAAGCATGGGCATAACGTTTTCCATTGCTGCCTCAAAAACTTCAAGGGGTTCCTTGCCTGTCTTTTCTTTGATGATTTCAAAAGCATCGTAAACGATCTTCTGAGCTACACCTTTCTTACCATCGTACATAACGTTGTTGATAAGACGGGTAACGAGTTTTGAATTGTAAAGCGGATCAGCCAAAACTTCACGTTTTGCTATATTGCCTCTTCTTGGCACTTCGCTTCCCTCCTTCATAGTAATGATATCATAGGTACTCGAGTGACAAATTCCCGTGGCGCCAACGCTGAGGCATACTATTTATATATAATATACCCTTGCATTGGTTAAAAAGCCATTATGCTTTTTCAGCCTGCAAGAAGATTTGTCTCAAAATTTGGTTGCGGATTATTTCTTAGCTGCCTTGGGACGCTTTGCACCGTACTTGGAACGGCCCTGCATTCTGCCGTTAACGCCCTGGGTATCAAGTGTACCGCGGATGATGTGGTAACGCACACCGGGAAGGTCCTTAACACGACCGCCTCTGATAAGAACAACTGAGTGTTCCTGAAGGTTATGGCCAACACCGGGGATATAAGCTGAAACCTCAATGCCGTTTGTGAGACGAACTCTTGCGATCTTACGAAGAGCTGAGTTGGGCTTTTTGGGGGTTGCAGTCTTAACAGCGGTGCATACACCACGCTTCTGAGGTGAATCCTGATCAGTAAGAACATTCTTCTTTGAGTTGAGACCCTTCAAAAGTGCGGGAGCCTTAGGCTTCTTTACAAGTGTTTCCCTGCCGTTACGAACGAGCTGATTAAAGGTAGGCAAAAACAATCTCTCCTTTCTTTGAATGTATATATCGTGCAGAAACTCCGCTCTGCAAAAAGAGCAGAGTTTCGGACACCACAATTTTGTATTTTATCACATGTCAACACAGTTTGTCAACAGTTTCTACAAAAATCACTCAACATTTTCGGCAGTATTGCCAAACTTTCCTGTTGAGAAAACTTTTACGTTGCCGTAGCACTTCATACCGGTACCTGAGGGAAGGAGTTTACCGATGATTACGTTCTCCTTAAGACCGACAAGCGGGTCTGTCTTGCCCTTGATAGCGGCATCTGTGAGAACTCTTGTTGTTTCCTGGAATGATGCAGCTGAGAGGAATGATTCTGTTGCAAGTGAAGACTTGGTAATACCCATAAGAGTGGGGATTGCCTGTGCAAACTTGGGTTCTTCGCCCTTTTCTGCAGCTTCTCTTGCGACTCTTTCGTTTTCTTCTCTGAATTCTGACTTTTCAACAACAATACCGGGAAGGAATCTGGAATCTCCTGATTCGGAAATTCTTACCTTTCTCATCATCTGGCGAACGATAACTTCGATATGCTTATCGTTGATATCAACACCCTGACCGCGGTAAGTTCTCTGTACTTCTCTGATAAGGTAGTCATGAACCGCCTCAACACCGAGAATAGCAAGAATATCATGGGGGCTCTGTGCACCTTCGGTAAGCTGTGCACCAAGAGCAACTCTCTGACCTTCGGTAACCTTAAGACGGAAACCGTAGGGAATAAGGTAAGTTCTTTCTTCACCGTCATCCGCAGTAACAACAACGTGCTGGCTCTTCTTGATTTCTCTGAAAGAAACAACAGCTTCGATTTCACTCATGATAGCAAGCATCTTGGGTTTGCGAGCTTCGAAGAGTTCTTCGATTCTGGGAAGACCGGTTGTGATGTCTGACTGGTCAGCCCCACCACCGGTATGGAAGGTACGCATCGTAAGCTGAGTACCGGGTTCACCGATTGACTGAGCAGCGATGATACCAACTGCTTCACCGACTGTTACAGGATCGCCTGTTGCAAGGTTTGCACCGTAGCACTTGATACATACGCCTCTGTCGGAGCAGCATGAAAGGAGTGAACGGATCTTGATCTGTGCTTTTGAGCCTTCAGGAAGCTCGCCTGCTGCAATCTTCTTATCTGTTTCTCTCTGAACGCTTGCTGCAACCTTTTCAGCTGTTGCATCGTTGACCATAACATCCTTTGAAGCGAGAAGTTCGCCTGTTGCGGGATCAACATAATCTTCAAGAAGGAATCTGCCTGTAAGTCTTTCTGCAAGACCTACAATCTTTCTGCCGCCGAACTTGGGATCGCCGTCATAGATATCATATACATTAATACCATCTGTGCAGTGGCAGTCTTCATGATGAATGATAACTTCCTGTGAAACGTCAACAAGACGGCGGGTAAGGTAACCTGAGTCAGCAGTACGAAGAGCTGTATCGGCAAGACCTTTACGAGCACCACGGGAAGAAATGAAGTATTCTGAAATATTAAGACCTTCACGGTAGTTAGCCTTGATGGGAACTTCGATTGTTTTACCTGCTGTGTTAGCGATAAGACCGCGCATACCTGCGAGCTGACGAAGCTGTGAATCGTTACCTCGAGCACCCGAGTCAAGCATCATGTTGATGGGGTTGAACTTCCTGAAGTTCTTCTTAAGCTCTGCAGCAACTTCCTTTGTACAATCTTCCCAAGCCTTGATAACTTCTTCGGAGCGCTCATCATTAGTGATAAGACCTCTTTCGTAGTTCTTTGTGATCTTGGAAACCTTCTTCTCTGCTACTTCGAGAAGAGCCTTCTTCTGGGGAGGAATTGTTGCGTCAACAACAGCAACGGTGATACCGCTTCGTGTTGAATAGTTATAACCCTGAGCCTTGATTTTATCAAGAACATCAGCGGAAACAGCAGTTCCGTGAACCTTGATGCAGCGGTCAATAATCTTGCCGAGCATCTTCTTATTAACAAGCACGTCAACCTCGGGAGTGAAGAGATTGTCGGGATTGCTTCTGTCGATAAATCCGAGATCCTGAGGAACGGGACCGTTGAAGATAACCTTACCGAGTGTTGTTTTTACAAGGCGGGTAATCTTTTCACCGTTAACTTCCTTAGTCATACGGATTCTGATATTTACATGAAGACCGATATCGCCTTCATCATAAGCCATCATAGCCTCGTCAACGCTGCCGAATGTCTTATAGATAAGAATTCTTTCGCCGTTTTCATCGAGAATAAGATTTCCGTTTTCATCCTTTGCTTCAACTGCAGCGCCGGGTTCATAGGGGTTCTCGGGATTATAATCTGAGTTCTCGGGGTTATTATCATTAACCATTGTAAGATAATATGAACCGAGGATCATGTCCTGTGTGGGAACCGCAACGGGGCGTCCGTCTGAAGGTTTGAGAAGGTTGTTTGCAGCGAGCATAAGGAAACGTGCTTCTGCCTGAGCCTCTGCTGAAAGAGGAACGTGAACAGCCATCTGGTCACCGTCGAAGTCAGCGTTGAAAGCTGTACATACGAGAGGATGAAGCTTGATTGCTCTGCCTTCAACAAGAACGGGTTCAAAAGCCTGAATACCGAGTCTGTGAAGTGTGGGAGCACGGTTAAGCATAACGGGATGGTCTTTGATAACAACTTCGAGTGCATCCCATACTGCGGGATTTGAACGTTCAACCATCTTACGGGCTGACTTAACGTTACCTGCAACTTCTGTTTCAACAAGGCGCTTCATTACGAAGGGCTTGAAGAGTTCAAGTGCCATTTCCTTGGGAAGACCGCACTGATAAAGCTTGAGTTCGGGACCGACAACGATAACCGAACGGCCTGAGTAGTCAACACGCTTACCGAGAAGGTTCTGTCTGAAACGGCCCTGCTTACCCTTGAGCATATCGGAAAGTGACTTGAGAGCTCTGTTGTTGGGACCTGTAACAGGTCTGCCTCTTCTGCCGTTGTCGATAAGAGCGTCAACAGCTTCCTGGAGCATTCTCTTTTCGTTTCTGATAATGATTTCGGGAGAACCAAGTTCTATGAGCTTTGCAAGACGGTTGTTTCTGTTGATAACACGTCTGTAAAGATCGTTAAGGTCGGAAGTAGCAAATCTGCCGCCTTCGAGCTGAACCATAGGTCTGATTTCGGGAGGAATAACGGGAACAACATCGAGAATCATCCATTCGGGTCTGTTACCTGACTGTCTGAATGCTTCTACAACTTCAAGTCTCTTAAGAGCCTTTGCTCTCTTCTGACCTGAAGCGGAGTCCATTTCTTCCTTGAGCTTTGCTGAAAGATCTTCAAGATCGATTTCTGCAAGAAGCTCTTTGATTGCTTCAGCACCCATACCTGCTCTGAAGTCATTATCATAGCGAAGTCTGTATTCTTCGTAATCTTTCTCGTCAAGAGTCTGATACTTCTCAAGGGGAGTA
>JAZRJH010000078.1:0-23973 GCA_045645685.1 Acutalibacteraceae bacterium | reverse complement strand
TTAACAGAAGTTGTTATTCCCGATACGGTTACGGTTCTTGGAGAAGGCGCATTTTCCGAATGTAAAAAGCTTGCTTCAGTTACAATAGGTAACGGCATAACAGAAATAAGCAAGAGAACTTTTTACTGGAACTTTGCTCTTAAAAATGTAACAATAGGTGATAATGTAACGATTATCGGCGAAGAGGCTTTTTCAAATTCAAAGGCACTCGAAACCGTCGTTATTCCCGACAGCGTTATCGAAATCGGTCAATGTGCTTTCTGGCGAAGCCACTTACTTTCTTCGGTCAAAATCGGAAGCGGAGTAAAAACAATTCGCAGCAGTGCTTTTGAGGATTGTCCCGCACTTGATGAGTTTGTTATCCCCGACAATGTTGAAGTAATTGAAGCTACAGCTTTTCGAGGTTACAGCATTGATAAGCTTATTCTCGGAAAAGGTGTCAAGGATATCGGCGATGCTTTTGTTACCTGCGACACATTGAAAATGGTTGTTATTGGTGAAGAAAACCCGTATTTCTGTGCCGACAGCGAGGGAGTTATTTTCAACAAAGATAAAACAACCCTTTACAGTTTCCCTCAGGAAAACGAAGCTGAAAGCTATACTATTCCCGAAGGGGTAAAAATTATTTCAGCAAAAGCTTTTCACCGATTGCCGAAACTGAAATCCGTATCAATGCCCGATACTGTAACGGAAATAGGCGATTATGCTTTCGAGAGCAGTGTTAATCTTGCAGATATAAAATTTTCAAAAAATACAGTTTCAATAGGAAAGATGGCATTCCGTTTGTGTGATTCTCTTACAGAGGTTAGCTTGCCCGACAAATTAAAGACTATGGGTGTTCGTGTTTTTGAATGGTGTAAGGGACTTGAAAGAGTTTATTTTAACAAAAGCCTTGAAGCAATACCTGAATTGGCATTTATAAATTGTAACAAATTGAAATCGGTATCTATTCCCGGTAGTGTTAAAAAAATAGAGCAAAATGCATTTGCGTATTGTTCAGAGCTAAGCGAATTGATAATAGAAAACGGTGTTGAAATTATCGGTGATGAAGCGTTCAAAGATTGTAGCAGTCTTACTGAAGTTGTTCTTCCTTACAGTACAACTGAAATTGGGCGACGTGCATTTGATTATTGCAAAAAAATAACCTCTGTAAAGCTTGGAAAGAATATTGAAATAATCGGTGACAGTGCGTTTGAAGAATCACCGATTAAAACACTTGTTATTCCCGCAAGTGTCAAAGAAATCGGAACAGATGCATTTAAATTCTGCCGGGATTTCCGTTATTGCGGAACAGAAGAGGAATGGGCTCAGGTAAAAATAATCGGTACAGACCATGATAATTATTCTATCAGGCATTATGTAAAGTTCAGCTATGCTCCTGATGACTTCGGAACAATTTCGGTTGATGATATAAAGGTTAATTACAAATCAACTGCAAAGCTTGAGCCGACAGTAAACATTTCACCAAAATATAATTATGAAATAACATACAGATCATCAGATCCCTCAATTGCAGAGGTTGATGAAAACGGCAATATTACAGCAAAGAAAACAGGAGAGGTAACAGTCACCTGTTTGGCAATTGATGAAAACGAATATTTCATAATAGATACTTGCACGGTGACCGTAAAATACAGCATAATTCAATGGATAATAAATATCCTTCTTTTAGGATTCTTGTGGTATTAAAACGGAGGCGTGTTTATGGTGTTTATGTATCTGTTTACCTTTTTCGGTATTGTTGCAACTACCGTTCTAACAACCGTTGCAACACCGTTTCTGGCTGTTTTGGGACTGGCATCGGGCGCTCATTATAAAGAAGTGGTTCTTCCTTATAACGAATCTGAAGGTCTTGTCTGGGAATATGATGGTGTTGACGATCCGTATATTAAGCTTGAAAAAATGACAGTAGACGGCAACGAACAGGTTTTTCGATTTGTTTCTGCAGGTATAGACGAAGAGGAGGACATTTATTATTATAACGGTCGCTGTATGGAGCTTGATTTTACCGCTCAGAACGGTCAAAGCGAAACATGTTACGCAATTGTCAGTCCCTGGATTTTTTATGATGAGGTTTTCCTTGCTCACGAGGATGAAACAATAACCTACACCGTAACAGCAGAGAGAAGCCAGGCTGATTCCGAATTTGAATGGAAAGTTGATTTTCTCCATTCCGATTTGGATAACGTTGTTCATTTCTCCGAAAAAACAGGTGAAACAAACAACTTCACTATTGTATATTTCAATGACAGACCCCATCACGACGGTATTCTTGAGGCTTCGTTCTTTTATGATACAGAGGGTGATCGTATGAAAGAGTGGCATTCTGTAGAGATCGATTTCAGTTCGGGCGAACCAGTTGTAATCTGGGAAACCGATGATTCAGATAAAATTAATCAGGAGGTAACACAATGAAAAAGATAACAGCATTAATTCTCGCGTTTATTATGATTATGGCGGTTGCACCGCTGAATGCATCAGCCGTTGAACCCGATAAGATAGTTGAAAGCATTGAAATTACCATTGACCCTAAAATCGCAGGTAAAACTCCTGCAGACTGCGCTGAATTCCTTACCGTGGGCGGAGAAGGCGTTACATATGACAAAAGTCAATTCAAGGCAACATACACCGAAGGACATTTCAATAACGTGAAGGAAGCCGAACTATTTGAAGAAGGCACAATATATTCATCCGTTATTTATATTTATCCCGCAGAAGGCTACATCCTTCCTTATTATACGGAAAATGTAGATATCAAATATAATATTCTCAGGTCATCGGGCACTTCCGAAGCAGGTTATTATATTACAGCCGAGAATCTTTATGATGATGAACTGGCTGAATACTATAAGATTCTGATTCAGTATACAGTTGAAGCGCAGGAGCCCACGGGCATTGCAAGAATTCCCTTTTTAATCGAAAAATTCTTTGATGCAATTGCAGTTTTCTTCACCGAAACATTTATCCAACCTATCGCAGATCTTATAATGAAAATTTCATAAAATAACATAATCCCCGTCGGTAACAAGCTACTGTTATCAGCGGGGATTTTCTTTGTCTTTCACAGCTGTTTCTCTTATATTTTACCTGAATATCAATCGTTGATAATAATTTGTACTGTAATCGGATTCCTTATGCGTTATATTTATGTGAAGATATACAATTCGGCAAGATAATATTTAGCAATTATATGAAAATATTTTATTTTTTGATAGACCAACCGGCTGTTTCAATCGTAATAATAATGAAAGGACTGAAACGGAGGTGTGGAATGAACAATGAGATAAGAAAAACGCGGGTCAATCTTGACGGTATACATTCTCTTGAGATTGCGGTCAACGAGAATGCAAAAACCGTTGTGGCAGAGATGATTGTCGGAGAAGAATCCACTTTCATTTATGCCGAAAAATTTGATTCACCGTGCAATTATATCCGCGCGGCAATCAAAAAGAGCATTGTTTATCTGAACGGAGAAATCCCTGAAACAAATCATGTCAACGAAAACAAAAAAGGAAAAAATCGTATTTGCTTGAACACGGACGGATATGTGATATAATGGAAACAGAGAAATACAGGTGTGATTGAGGTGAGAGAATGAAAGATGAGAACAAAAAAATCGCCCGATTAATCAAGCAGATGCAACGGGGAAATCAGTCGGCATTTGAAGAATTTTATAAGCTGACAAGCCCCAAGGCATATTTTATCGCACTCAAAATAACTCAGAATGAACACGATGCAGAGGATATTCTGCAGGAAAGTTACATAAAAGCACTCGAAAAAATCAACGAAATCGACACTTCACAGAATATAATGTCATGGTTTCTTAAAATTGTTTCAAACAAGAGCAAGGATTTGCTCAAGAGCAGAAACCGACTTGCTTTTGAAGGTGAAGAAGAAACAATTTTTGAAGAAATTCCCGAAGAAAAGACTGAATTCTGTCCCGAAGAAAACCTGAATCAGGAAGAATTGCGTCTTGAAGTTATGGCGGCAATTGATGAGCTTACCGATGAAAAAAGAGCCTGCATAATGATGATGTATTTCGGCGATATGAGCGTTAAAGAAATTGCCGAAAGCATCGAAGTTCCCGAAAGCACGGTTAAAAACAGACTCTACACCGCAAGAAAAGACCTTAGAACCAAGTTTGAGAAAAACGGAAATATTCTTTACGGCGCAGCTCTCGGCGGAATTCTTATCTGGGCACTCAACAAAACATCGGTTACCGCTTCGGCTGCATTCATTTCAGGTGCGGCTTCGGCAGAAATCGTTGCAGGCGCATCTGCGGCATATACTGCAGGCGCAACCGCAACGGCAACAACAGCCGCCGCTTCCGCAGGAACGGGAATTGCCGCAAAAATTGCAGTTGCATCCGTTGCGCAAAAAATTGCAATCGGAGTTGCGGCAACGGCAGTTATCGGCGGTTCAACGGCAGGTGTTGTGACGGTGGTTAAGAACAAAACACCCGAAACAACAACTCAGATTATCGAAGAAGTTACAACCGCACCTGTTTTTTCAACAGAATATGTATTCAATGAAATAACCTTGCAGGAAACTGTAGCAGAAACTGTTTTCTCAACAGAAAGAGAAACAGTCAAAGGCAGTACAAGGGCAAGCACCAAACGGACAAGCGAAGCGGAATACACAACCGTTTCTGCATCAACAACCAAAGCAGTTACGAATAAACCAACAACAACCGCAAAACCAACCACAACCCGCAAAGAAACAACTACCCAAACTACAACTGCAACAACCCATGCAGTAACTACACGGGAAGAAACAACTGTCCGTAAATCAACCACCACTCAAAAAGCAACAACCACCACTACAAAACAAACCACAACCCGACCCACCACAACAACGGTTCCGACTACAACCGAGCCGACAACAACACAGCCGACCACAACAAGACCCTCCACAACCGTGACAACCACAACTCAGCCGACAACAACCCAACCGTCAACCACTCAGCAAACAATACAGGTAAAAGCGACGGTAAGCATTGACATAATCGACCTTGACGGTTCTGTTATCGACACAATCAATATTGAAGTTGATGCAGGCACAACGCTTTCAAGGGAATACATTGTTACGGCGGTTCAGTCAAACGGATACGAACCCATGGCAGGTGTTTACGGCGACATCGGTTCTGTTGCCGAAGGCGGAAACACCTATAAATTTGAAGCCGAGCTTTAAAGGAGATAAAATATGAAAAAAATATTATCGATATTATTTGTGATATTATTAATGTTTTCAACAAGTACGGTAGTTGTAAATGCAACTGAGCAGACAACACCTCAGACTGATATTGAAATGATAGACGATTACCTTTACTATGACGGTGAATGTGACAAGTTTGGTTACAGAATAGAAAACGGAGAAGTAACCGTATTCGGAAATGACAATACGAGCGGTGTTATTGAGATACCCGAAACCATTGAGGGTTATCCCGTAAAACATATTGGTTACTTTGGAGGTTGCTACATACCGGAAATGATAATACCCGACAGTGTTGAAACCATCACCGATTTGGCTTTTTCCGGAACCAGCATGCAAAAAATTGTGTTTCCCGAATCATTAAAAAGTATTGGCACTAATTTATTCAGTCAGTGTCCCGATATCGAATATGAAACAGTGTGGATTAAGTATACACCCGAAGGCGAAACAAACACCAAAAGTTATACGATGAGATTTATCGGCAATTATCTTATCAAGGGTATGTTCGGCGACCCCACCGTGTGCCAGATTCCCGAAGGCACTATTGGAATTATGGGTGAAGCCTTCAGTTATGTAAGCGATAGTTTTTACACGGGTATAAATATACCTGCATCGGTAGTTGTTATAGGTGACAGAGCGTTTGTCAACTGCGAAGCCAACGAAGCATTCACCGTTTCGGAAGATAATCTTTATTATTCCGCCGATGAACACGGTGTGCTTTATAACAAGGATAAAACCGTTCTTATCTCTTATCCCCGTGCAAATACCGCCACTCATTTCACCGTTCCCGAAACGGTGAAAGAAATCGAGCCGTATGCTTTTAACAACTGCGCAAATCTTGAATCTGTTACCGTGAGCGAGGGCGTTAAATCGATAGGCGCTCAAGCTTTTTACGGTTGCACAAGCCTTGTTGATATTGAATTGCCCGATTCTCTCTGTAAAATTGAAAGCAAAGCATTTGAAGAAACAGGATATTATATTGACGAGAATAACTGGAAAAACAGCATTCTTTATATCGGAAAACATCTTATCAAATATGACCCTAACAATTATCCGAGCGATGTAAAGGACACCGAAATAAAAGACGGTACAATTTCGATTGCATATTATGCACTTTCCTACTTCCCGAATCCCATTTCAATTCCTGAAAGCGTAAAGGGAATAAATGGAACTGCATTTCAAAGAAGTGTAACTTCCGAAACTATTACAATTTCCAAAAATATTGAATTTATGGGCAATCGTGTATTCAACTCAACAGAAACAGTGAAGAGATTTGAAGTTGACGAGAACAATCCGTATTATTCAAGCGATGAATACGGCGTTTTGTTCAACAAGGATAAAACCGTGCTTATAGATTACCCCGAGGCTTCGGAACTTACCGAATACACAATCCCCGCAAGCGTTGAAAAAATAGAGGAGTTTGCTTTTTGCAATTGTCAGAATCTCAGATATGTTGATTTTGAAGAAAATTCGGCTATGAGAATACTGGGCATCAGTGCTTTTTCGCACTGTTTAAGTCTTGAAGGAATCACTCTGCCAGAAACTCTGCTTGAGATTGGAAACGATGCTTTCAGCTTCTGCACAAGCCTTAAAAGCATATCAATCCCCGAGGGTGTTATAAAAATTCTCGGTTATGCATTCAATCAATGCAGGAAACTTGAAACGATTGAGTTTGCAGAAAACAGCAGACTTCGTTATCTCGGTGCAGGTGTGTTTGACTGGTGTCTGGCACTCAAAGAAATCGCATTGCCCGTAGGGGTAAACAAAATCAGACGAAATCTTTTTTACAATTGCACGAAACTTGAATTGGTCGAAATCAAAGCGACTGACCTGAAGAGCATAGGTATTTATGCCTTTGATGATACGGACAAACTTGAAACTATTATTTTTTACGGCACGGAAGAACAGTGGGCAAATGTTAAAATTTATAAATATAACTATCTGGGTTCCAAAGATATTATATGTGACCCCGAAACCAACGGATTCACCTATACTTTCATAGTCGGAAGCAAAGAATATGTCAGACAATTCAAATACGGTGAACCTGTTGTTATTCCTGAAGAAATAGACATATACAGTATCAGACTGTGGGATGGTGACCCGATTCCCGAAACAATGCCCCGAAAAAATCTTACAAGCACCGCACTTTCAAAAATAACGGCAAAATCAGATGATTATGATGTAACTGCTTATTATAATTCAGGTTCATTCACCACCTATGATGTATCATTAAGCGTTGCCGAAATCGATGGTGACAGAGAACCCGGCGGTATCTATATGGTTGAAGGAGAATACTATAAGCAGGTCGGTCTTTATAACATCAAAACGCTTGACAGATATTCCAGACCTGTTCAGCCCAAAGAAGGCTATAAAGTAACAATCAGGCTTGCAATTCCCGAAGCATATAAAAACCAGACAAGATTTGTTATTTATCACCGTTTCACAAGCGGCGGCAGAGAACAACTTTCAACCGATAACGGAACACTGAAAGTTGATAACGGCTATCTTATTTTTGAGGTCAGTCAGTTCAGCGAGTTTGAGCTTTTTGTTCCCGTTTCATATATCAAAATAACAAATCCCCCCGTAAAAACCGTATATGCTTACGGTGAAGAGCTTGACCTTGCGGGAATAGGTGTTGTTTACACCAATTCAAACGGTGAGAAAAAGGTTGTTACAAACACAAAACATCTTTCTGTCAGCGGTTATGACAGCAGACAAATCGGAACACAAACAGTTACAGTCAAATACGGTAATTGTTCCGATACCTTTGAGGTTAAGGTTAGATACACATTCTGGCAGTGGATTATAAGAATTTTTACATTTGGTTTGTTCAAATTCTGATTTTTTAGTATGCATCGCCGAAAGTAGTCAGCTTTCGGCGATGCGCAGCACATATTTATAATAATAACAATGAGCTGATAGAGTGTCAGAAAACAAACAAAAAACACTTTGGTCGATTCTGCGTTTATCTCCAAACTTTTAAATAAGTAAAACAGCTCTTTACAGAGATGTAAGGAGCTGTAATTATTTTAAATATTTTTTGAAAATATGTACTTGATTTTCCGGTTTTCTGCGTTGTATATGAATATAAGAGATTATCTGACTGAACTGCAAACTTGATAGATTAAAGGTGTTGTTTTATAATAAAGATGAAAACTATATTGTTATTTATTCGGAGGAGCAACTTGTGAAAAAATTTAAAAAACGATATTTGTTTTTAGTTCCTGTAATTATTGTTATTTCTGTTATATTGTTCATTCAGATTCAGAACAGAACAGTTTCACGAAATATACTCAATGTTCCCGATATGATATATGTTCCTGACGGAACGGCTGACAATTATATTGATTTATACTCCGGTTTTACCGATGGACATATAATTTGGGAATACAAACTTAATTTCGCAGAACAGAAAGAAATTGAAGAAGATCTGAATAACGGAATCTGGAATAAAAACACCAATAAATCTATGTCAGAGATAGTATATTATTTTACATTTAATTCCGAGTTATATCTGCCGGAAGATGTTTCCGATGAACTGTATTTCTGCATATATGATTTCGGTTTAAAAAGATTCATCGGCATTGACGAGGATGTTTCTATACTCGGATGGAACAGAGCGCTGTTTGTTTATGATAAAGCAAATTCTCAATATTACTGTGTGAATATGTCGATTTAATCAAAGGAGAAAAAATGTTAGCATTTTATTTAAGTTTAATTGAAAACGAAACAGAAAAAAGCAAATTTGAAGAAATATATTATACATACAGAAAGCAAATGTTTTCTCTCGCAGACTCGATTTTAAATAACAAACACGATGCTGAAGATGCTGTTCACGATGTTTTTTATTCGGTTGCATCTGCTTATATGGATGTTATCAATAATGCAGAAACTGAAACGGATATCAGAAACTATCTGCTTAAATCGGTGAAAAACGCGTCCATAAGTATGATCAGGAAAAGAAAAGTCAGAGCAGATTATCAGGATGAATTTATTGCAAACATATCTGTTCCCGATGATGAAAAATTT
Source organism: Acutalibacteraceae bacterium (assembly GCA_045645685.1). GTDB lineage: Bacteria > Bacillota > Clostridia > Oscillospirales > Acutalibacteraceae > CAG-177. Next base: position 14,733 of record JAZRJH010000078.1, on the reverse strand, counting down.
ATTGATGAGATTTGTCTGAAATTAGATTGTGCAGATGTAACAGAAGCTATGAACAGCCTTGATGATAAGTACCGTGAAGTTCTTTATTATCATTTTGTTCTTGATTTAACAATACCCGAAACGGCAAAAATCCTGGGAAGAAAAGCAAATACGGTTCAAAAGCAATTGGTGAGGGGCAAAAGCTTGCTTTTAGACAAAATTGCTTGTAAAGGAGGAATGCAGAATGCCGATAAAAAAAGATGAACTTTTTGATATATTCAGAAGGTATGCATCAAAAGAGTTTTCTGAAATTCCTAAAAGTGATGATGAAGTAGATTATGAATTTTCCGCAGAATTTGAAAAGAAAATGGCTGAAATAATTGATAAAGTCGGTACTGCCATGAAACCTGTTTCAAAAAATCGCAGAAAGATAATTGCTGTTTTAATTGCGGCGATTATAGTGATGCTTGCCGGTACAATGAGTGTTGGTGCGAAGCGTGATGCTGTTATTAGTTTTATTTATGAAAAAATCGGTAACAACTATGATATTTCATTTGACGGAGATGCACCTGATAAACTTGATTACATATATGCATTTTCGGTAATTCCTGAAGGTTTTACGGAAACGTATCACTTGTCTGAAGAAGCTGTTGATTATGTATGTTATGATAACGAGCAAACGAAACACTGTATTACTCTTAGCCAAAGTGCGATCGGAAGTATGACACCGATTTCTATGGATGGTGAGCACGGACATATTGAAAAATATGATGTTGACGGAACCGAAATACATATTTATATCAGCGATAGAGGCGATGCACATATTGCTTATTGGATATGGGGATATAATTATATGGAATTATCTTACCACGGAGAAACTACCATTGATGAGATTTTGGAACTTATAAAAACTATTTTATAAAAGCAACAATTCTTTACTGATTTATAGAGATTCTTGCTGACAGAGGTATAAGCCGGCAGATTATTCACTTGTGTTTGATGCTATTGCAATAATTCCCGAAGATTTATCAATCTACACCTCCGAAAGTGTTGAAAGATTGGAAAGTGTTGTTGACAACGTTGATTACGGCCTTGATATTACACAGCAAGAAAAAGTTGATGAGTATGCAGAGCAAATAAGACAAGCTGTTGAAAATCTTGAAGAAGAATGTTGGTTTGTCAGATTGTTCAGAATAATCATATCTTTTTTCAAAAACATTATTTTATGTCTTAAAAACTGTATTTTGAGATTCGGTTGATTCTAATTAATTATAACAAAATTTCAGATAAATACAGCTTAACATGAACGGAGGAGCGCTATGAAAAAAATTGAAAAAGCATTGACAATTGCGGTAATTTTAACCGTGTCAGCATTCGTTGTGGGATTTTTGGTAATAGCGGTTTTTAGCCTGTTTGGTAATCCTCTTGACAGAAAGAATGTCAGAAATATCGCCGAACAATATCTTGCCGAAATCTATTCCGAAATGAATCCCTCAATTGTTGATATTGATTATTTTGACACTCCCGTTGAAGGTCCTTACCATGTTGAGGTTTATCTTGAAAAAACTGACAGAACATTTACGCTTCATTATTCTAAATCAGGTGATCTCGAATGGGATTCATATGATTATTCTATCTATGAGGAGAAATACCGTGAAACCTACTATGAGAAAGGAATTTATGCGATAAGAGATATTATCGGCACTCCTCAAAATGAAAAGCAGAAGGCTGTTCTTGCGGTTATAAACTTTGATTTTGAAATTCAGAACGGCGGTTTGGCTCAGTATTTAATCAACGAAGAGAATGAGTATATTGAAAAAATCGTTGATTATCTCCGAATGCTCGGTGCAGAAGAACAGGCAACCTTGCTTGAAACGTTCATGGCAGAAAACGATATTGAATTCAAATCTGTTGAAACCAACAGCATTGAGGAAAGTATTGAGTTTGAAAAAAGCAAGCCTTTTGATGAGTTCGACGATGCCTATATGGAGATTTATACGCCCGATGAAGCATGGAAACCCGATTTTGAAGGTCTGATAGTTTCTTACATTCAGGAAAACATAGAGGATTTTTGAAATGAAGAAGATTAAATATGTTTTTTCAATCGTCGCACTCTTGATGATTCCTTTTGTTCTGTCATCGTGTTCAAATTGGACAGTTGAACGGTATATCTATGAATATCACCGTGAAAAATACGAAGCAGAGGACTTTTTGCCAAGCGGCTTTGCAAGTTATGACAGTGTTTACTACGATTATGACAAGGATATAGTTTTCATATTTGAAACAAACACAATGACGGTGAAGGCAAAATATGACGATTTCTATGTGGCGAAGAAACACGAACTCGAGCAGACTTATAAATTCCTCGCCGAACCCATTGAAGCCGATATGCTTGAAGGACATTATACCATTCCCGTAACAGAATTTGAGTATAAAGGATTTCAGATGAGAGTTGCCGACGGTGGCGAATATCCCAAAAAGTTCGGTATTGTCGGTTATAACGATGAAACAAAAGAAATTGCATATCTTTGGTTCAATGATCCCGATTTGGATTTCATTTCGGAACCTGATCAAGATGAAGAGCAGGCAATGATTGAGTTTGTTGAAAATAATTTTAAACTGTAAATTCCATTAAAAAAATTAAAGCCATACACCTTGATTAAAAGTCAATGTGTATGGCTTTAAACTTATTATTCAATTATTTTGCAAAACATTCGTAACAGATTCAAGTATTTCCTCTGTTTTGTCAAAACTCGAACTCCATATTTCAATCAGAACATTGTCCATACTCATTGTTTTATAATAAACCGTTTTATGGTTATGCTCGTAAACTATACCGTTCGGAGTTTCTGTATATTCACTTCCTTGTATTCCGTTGAAATCAATGCGTTCCAAACAAGCGGCAGTTGCAGATTTATTACTGCTGAATAAATGAATCGCAAATGAAACCGAATGTCCTTTGTATGTAACACTGTCAACAAATCCGTCTGCTATGCCGTCAAGATATGACGGTTCGTCGCTGATTGTAAGATTATGCTCTGCAAATATTTCTTCAAATTCAGATAACGGTAAGTTCTTGATTTCTGCCTTTTCAAGCGATTCGGAAACAGATTCTGTTGTTTGCTCGGGTATGTTCTTGTTTTTTACGTTATGAGTAAATGCTAAAACAAGCATCGAAATAAGTGCCGCAAACCAAACTATCAAAAAGATATATTGAGGCAATGCGGAAGGTCTGTATCTTGTTTTGTTTTTAAATTCGCCAGTTTCCCAATTATCTGCATAATCAGCAAGCTGTTGAGATTCAAGGGTTGTTATTTCTGCATTCTGAATCTCGCTGAAATCAAGTTCCTTTGCTGTCTTTTTGTAAATCAGACCGATAATAAGTGAAGCAACAAAGATAACAGGAACAATAATTTTCAAAACATTGAGAGTTGAATCAAAAGCATTAGTGAACAATCCGAAATTGCTCAGTGCCATACCCGCAAGAGAAGGTAAAAGCAAAATATAATAACCCCATATTATAAGCTGGGTTTTATGCGGATTCGGAGAGGTATCAATCAGCCATGCATTTATTCCGCTGTGTCGCCTGTGCATTCTTAAATTTTCTTGCTGATATCTTTCAACATCACTTTCTCTTTTGTGAGAGGAACGATATACCGCTTTCCATATCCATTTTAGGCTTAAATCCGTAATAGGAACAAAGAGTCCGAAGCATATCAGTCTTATAATTTCATTTGACATTTCCTTCACCTTTATAGTTGTCTTATATTCTATATTTGCTTATTTTCTTTCTTATCCTATTAATCAATAACAACATAGCAACAATAAAAACAATAACAAGCGAATAAAAACCAATGGTCCAAAATGCTTCGCTTTCAATAACTTTGCTTCTGAAAACCAGAAATTTATTCTTTGTTTCAAGTTTAGGGATCGATGAAGCTGAAATCGTGTTTTCAAGATAAGAATCCGACATCTCCATAAACTGATTCCATAATTCTTCATAATCGTTTGGAATTACACGTCCGTAATCATCGTGAAGTATTGACAATTCGTGGTTTTCTTTCCAACGCTTTAATCCTGATTGGTATTCATTCGGCTCTGTTCTTTCCGCAAATACAACCGGAATTATTTCAACAACCATATTCTGAAAATCAAAATCAAGCTCAAAAACGGTCTCGTTTTCATAAGGTGTACCAGCAATCGCCCAAAACTCATTGGCTTTCGGTGTGGTTTTCATAACCCAAACCAACTTGTTAGTTTTCTTATCTGTATAGCCATCAGGCAAGAAAAAGAAATTCGTGTAATACGGCCAATAAGGTTGATCTGAAAATGAAACATTTTCACTATACGGACCTTCACGGTTAATTATTTTGAATTTTTTAATTTTCCCTTTTACATATGTATATATCTGATAGTTATCGCCCGCTTCGTTGGAACTGTTTATGCCATATACAACAAGCTCGGGAATACCATCTTGATTATAATCATTCAAAGCATAATATATTGTTTTTGAACAAAACCCATTAGCATCTTTTTCTGTTAAAAGGCTTCGTATAAAACCCGGCTTTTCACCGATTTCAACAAGCTTGTTAAAATATGACGCCTGCCAAGAATCATTTGAAGCAAATGTTGAGCAAGAAAAGACAGATAAAAATGTTAAAAAGACAAAAAACACAGAAAACATCTTTTTCATCATTAACACCTCAGAAATTTCATATTTCTTACCAAATTATAGCACAAAAATTTACAAAAAACAACAGAGCCTTATATGCTCCTATTGACAAAGAAATATTACCATGTTATCCTATACATAGATACTCGATGTATCGTAATTCTATGTATGGGGGTTTAAATATGAAAATCAGCAAGGAACTCGCCAAAGGAAGCACAGCTCTTTTGGTATTGAGTGTTATTTCAAAGCGTGATATGTACGGTTATCAGATAATCAAAACAATAGAAATGGAAAGTGAAGAAGTGTTCTCTCTCAACGAAGGAACGCTTTATCCGATTTTGCATTCACTTGAGGCTGAAAAGAGTCTTGAATCCTATTGGTGCGAGGCAGAAGGAAGAAAACGCAAATATTATAAGATAACTGCCAAGGGCCGTGAAGAACTTGCAGACAGAGAGCAGGAATGGAAAACCTTTTCTACTGCCGTCGGCAAAGTTCTGGGAGGTGCGAAGCTTGCAGGAACATAATTTTGATGAAATACTTGACTTTCTTTGTTCGGGCATAATGTCCAAAAAGGAAAGACAGAATGTGCGTGATGAGCTTTTTGACCACCTTATGTGCAAATATGAAACCAATATTGCAATCGGAATGGATGAAGAAAAAGCAACCGAAAGTGCAATAAACGATTTGGGCGACAAAACGGTTATCAAGCACAGACTTTCTCAGGTTCATTCATATTATCCGAATCTTTCAATGAAAAAAGCGATGAATCTTCTTGTTTTCGGATTTTGTTTAATTAGCTTTCAGATTAACATATTCCCCTATATGGGTGAAATTACAAAATACATCGGTCAGGTTGTTTTTCTTGTGGCTCTGTTTTGCCTGAGCAAAGCAAACGTCAAGCTGAAAAAAGCTTTTATTTTCGCTTCTGCGGAATTCACACTTACAGAGATTGCTTTTGCGATAACTCCTGCACTTCCTTCGGAAATCTTCTGGATACCGCATCTGTTATATATTGCTTCATGTGTAGCAAATGTTGTTAAATGGTGTTATCTTCTCTACGGTCTGCGCGACCTTACCACACCGTTTAAAGAAGAATATAAGAAAAACATCCCTTATGGTTTTACCGTTTTTTCAAATGTTCTTGCACCGATTTATTTGATATGGCTTTACTGTGCTATGATAGTAAGTGAAAAAACCGATTTCGGAGCTGTTGACGAAGCTGCATTTATAATTATTCCGCTTGCTTTGCTTTCGATAATTATGAACCTTGTTTCATTTGTTATGACTTCAAAATGCCTTTGGCAGAATGACCACGAATATCAGATAGAAACATCATCAAAGAAAAAGGCTCTTGCGGCTGTTCTCGCATTATCGGTTACAGTTTTACCGATACTTGCGGTTGATTTGGGTGTATCGCTGGAGAAAGCAGAAACAGAGGTTTATACAATTGATGACAGTAACATTTCAGAGGCGGAGTATAATCGCATCTGCAATAACATCCTATCCTACGGGGTGCCCGAAAAGATTGTTTATTCTCTGCCCGAAAGTGAGATAGAGAAATTTAAGAATTCATTTCCTGCAACCGAGTTTGAAAATCCTGACTATCATCCTTTGGTAAACCAATCTGTTGACCTTGGCAGAGACGGTTTTGAATTTGCCGCTTACAACTGCGCCATTGGTTTGAGAAATGAAAACGGCATTGTTGACAGCAGATTTATAGTCTGGATTGAGTATGAAGAGGATATCAAAGGACATTATTCAGATTACATCCAGTTCATTCCGCCTACGGGAGAATTCTTACCTTGTTACGGAACGGATGAATACTCTGACACAGTATTGATTTTATCAGAAGAAAACGGCAAGACGCTGAAAAATGAACCGCTGAAAATCTATTACGACGATTTCTTTGACGGTTATGTTACAGGCATCAAAGTTCAGGCTAAAGACGGAATGCTGATTTATCTCGGTCAGAACTATTTGCTTGATAACTCGCAAATAACAGCCAATCAGATGATTAATGTCTATCACAAGGTTTTTCCGATAACAACAATGCGAAACATTCCCGATATTAAAGATTATAAAAACGATGCGTTGGGTATTCTGCCTTTCCGTGTTCATGCCCGATATTGGGTTGATTTCTATGACAAGTGGATTGAAAATAACGAAAGCGCAGGAGATTACGAAACGGTCGAAGCATGGTAATATATTTTTAAAAATATGTCTCCTATTTCCCGTTCTTGTGCGTTGTATAAATGACGGTATACTCATAAACACAAGGAGGTGCGGTGTTCTTTTATGGTATCATCAAAAAGACTTGTTAAAATCGGATTAGCTATATTGCTCTTTGGCGGTTTATTCTTTGTTTTGATTTTGAACGGTGTTATTGTTTTCGATCGTTCGGCAGTTTTAAATTCAGAAGAACTTTACTGGAATAACAACACATATGTCGTTTGTTCAGGCATATACTCCGAAGGCAAAACCATAGCTAAAACAACAGATGGTCAATGGGATATAAACGAAGTTAAAGAAGATCCTTCCCATACTTTTGTTGTTGTCCGTTCTTTCCTGGATGATTCGTTATACGTTCGCAAAGATTATCAAATACCACAATCAGGAGATACTCATACTGTCTGTCTTGACGGAAGTAAAATCGAAGATGCTTCTTTTCTTGATGCGATATCACAAATATATTTTTCAAACAAGGAAACAGTCGAACATACAACCAACGATATTCATTTGAAAACGGATAATCAGGACTTAAGATCTATTTATGTTGGATTTAATGAATGTCCCATTGCTGTTTTTATGGGGTATATTGGCAAAATTGACGGTGAATGGTTGGTCATAAAAGACTTATCTGCTTTGAAAGAAAACGATGACGGAAAGGAAATACCGTTCCAAATAGAGTGTCAGAAAATCGACCAAAAGCATATACCAATTCTCGAAAATCGCTTTAATTAGGCACATATACTTTTTGCTTTATTCTAAAAACAGCAGGCAGCATTTTTGTGTGATGTTGCCTGCTGTTTTTTTATAAAATGGCTTGTTATGATAGAACATTCTACCGATCAACTTTTTATCCGAAAACTGCTCCGTCGGGCACACCGGGTCGTGCGGGTTTATCAGAGCCGTCAAGCTTATACTCGGGAAGAGGCGTTGACTTTTTTGCATCAAATATCAATTGATTGCCGTCAACAAGGAAATAATATGTTTCGGGAGTTTCGCTCTGTGATTTAAGAACAAGATATTCTCCTATGTGTTCATAACCGCCTTGCGGAATATAGCTGCTGAACGAACAATGCGAAAATTGGAACTGACCGTTTTCATAAAGAACAATATAGGGTTGTACAATTTCGGTGCTTTCGCCGTATGAATACTTTGCAACAACCGAATTTTTAATGTCATCACCCTTAACTGCGTCGAAACTCTTGCAGGTATCGGTTACGTTTTTGCTGAGCTGAACGGGAACAAACCACGCTCCCATATCTTCTGTGAAAGGACTGACCGTAACCGTATTCACGGTGATGAGCATCTGGTCACCCGTTACAACTATTCCGCCAACCTTATGACGGAACGAACCGCTGGGTTCATCGACATAAATAAGAATAAGGCTGTTTCGCTCAAAATATTCTTCGTTATATTTTGTAATGTACTCGTTGAATGAAGGACATTCGTTATAACCTATGTCAAAATTGCAGAATTCCGATTGTTTATCTCTGAATGCAATCAGTTCATTATACGAGTCAAACTTCCACAGCGGAAGATGTTGTGTGTTGTTGATTGCGAGCTTTTCAGCGTTATGTGAAGATAAATAAAATTCTTTTTTATTGTAAGCAAAATATCCGACATACGGCATTGTTTCTCTTATATCATAACGCACTGCAAAATCACCGATGTTGAAATACGCAACCGCTTTTTCATAGCAGTCTTCCTGCATAAACGCCATTTCATCTGAGTGTTCTCCTGCAATCGCATCGGGAAATTCGGCTTCAATTATTTCGCTTGCTTTAGAATATTCTTTGATATCATAAGGCTGATAACCAGTCAGAATATATGAGCCGTCAGAGCCTTTCAGGAAGGACATCATAACAGGTTTAGCTTTTGCACTTTCGAGAGCAAGCGTGCCATCGTCCTCGATATAATAAACTTCGTAAAGAGTTAAGACATAGGTAAGAATTACAGTTCCGGCATCGCTATCCTTTTCTTTTTGCTCAACTATCCAATGGGATTCAAAGTCGTGACAGGTGTCAAAATATACTGCGTTTTCTTTTGTAAGAATCGCTTCCGAAACAGCTGCATCAAGAGTCTTCGGTGTGGTAGAGTATGCTTTTTTCAGTTTATATGCCCACCTGATGTCGTTTTGACCGAAAGCCTTAATAAGAATATAATCGCCGTTTTTCTGTTCCAGCAAAACATAAGTGTCCGAGTAAGGATGAGCCTCGTTTTCGTTGCTTCCTATTACAACTCTCCACGCACGTTTATTTTCTATGCGAATTCTTGACGGTGAAAAGTTATAGTATTCATTATACTCAATTCCTTCAAGAAGCTCTGCATCGAAATTATATTCATCAAGCTTATATTCTTTCATATTTCCGACGGTGTTCCACCCGAGAACGCCCGATGTTTTTTCCGAAAGAAGCATATCGGAATCTATGTTATAAAAATAGTTTCCTTCAACTCCGCTTACCATTGAAAACATACCGTTGACGTAAAGAAGCTCGTCGGCAACAAAAGTAGTGCAATAAATTTCATAGGAATCAAAGAATTTCTTAACTTCGGATGAATTTTTCGCCTTGTATGTAAATGAAGGTTTTACATAATCATTAACCCATACTTCTGTGCAATCCTTATTAAAGTTCAAAGTGAAATAACTGTATATATCATGACCAATGGTGGTAGAAACTCTGATACTGTATGAAGAATCCCTGTTTTCGCTTCTACTCTGCGAAACGGGATTTTTATAGACACGAACTGATTTGACAAATTCGGCGGCAACTCCCATTTCATCAATATCATTAGTGTCAAAAGTACCGTCAACGGTTGAAATGCCAACGTGTGAAACACTCGGAAGTTCTATATCAAGAACATCAACTAATTTACTGCCTGCAGGGTTTGTCATAAAACAAACCGCAACGACAATGCTTAATATTACTGCAATCAAAATTACCCAAAAGGCTGGCTTTTTGTAATTAAGAACGGACTTTATTCTGTCTTTTACTCCGGTTTCACCGAAAGCAACAGGGCAGGCGGTTATCATTTTTCTGGGAACGCTACAGTTAAGAAGAGCTTCGGAATAAGGCTTTTTTCCTTCTTCACCCAATGATTTGATAACCTTTTCGTCGCACGCAAATTCAATGTCACGGCAAAGCAGAATATATGCAACCCACATCAGAGGATTGAACCAGTGAAGCGAGAGCAGAAGAAAGCCAAGTGGTTTCCACCAATGGTCACGGCGTTTCAAATGCGCGTTTTCGTGAGCGATGACATATTCTTTTTCTTCATCGGGAATATTCGACGGCAGATATATTTTCGGTTTGAACACACCGAGAATAAACGGAGTCTTAATACCGTCGCACAGAAGAATATTATCTTTATACGGAGCAGAAACTCTGACTTTTCTTTTGATAACTATGTAGCTTACCGCAGAATAGACAAGCATAATGCCCATACCGCCGAGCCAGCTGAAATAAGCGTACATTGAATCGATGCTGTTATTTTCCACATCACCAGGCATTTTGTATTCTATTTCTTCGGGATAAATCGGGTTTGAAACAATCTGAAGTTCGTAATCCTCATACCGTGTTTCTTGATACTGAAACTGTTCGGTGGGTATCGTTTCTTCACTCGGAATAAGGCTTAATGCACTTTCAAGCGAAAACGGGCAGATAAGCCTTATTGCAACCATACCCCAGAGTGCAACAATCAACGCTTTGGGAGCTTTTTTCATTAGCAATCGGAGTATGATAATTGCCACTACAAGAAAACTTGCAGAAATGCTTGTGTTGAGAACCCAGAAGAAAAAGTCTGTATAAAATCTTTCGATAAATCCCGCAAATACATTATATATATCTATCCAAGAATCCATAATTAATCCTCCTTATAAGAGTCAATCATCTTTCGGATTTCTGATATCTCATCGGCAGAGAGCTTTTTTCTTTTTGAAAATGCAGCAAGAAAAGCAGGCAATGAACCCTCAAACGTTTCCTCAACAAACTTTTCGCTCTGCAACGAATAAAACTCCTGTTTTGAAATAAGAGAAGTAACCGTTCCTTTGTTATTCTGAAAAATACCTTTGTCGCAAAGTCTTTTAAGAACTGTATATGTTGTTGACTTTTTCCATTTAAGTATTTCTTCGCTGCGTTTTGAAAGCTCGGTTGAAGAAATCGGCTCGTTTTCCCAGATTATATCTGCAAACTTCGACTCAACCGCACCCATCTGATAATCACTCATAATATCTCCTCCGTTATTCTACAATTTGTAAACCATCTATATTCTACATCTCGTAGACCGCGTTTGTCAATACAGTTTACAGAAAGTTTAAAATTGGGTAAAAAAAGAAAAGGCAGGAAAACTCCTGCCACTTGTATTCAAATATACTATGAATTATAATTTTTTAAAAAAGTTTCCAATAATTTGTACTCTCTTTGGCGGTTTGATGTGTTGTATTATATAGAAGGGCAAAACGGAGTGTGAAAGGAGCAAGGAATGTTAGTTTTTTATTTAAGTCTTATTGATAATGAAAATGACCGCAATCTGTTTGAAAGGATTTATTATTCCTACCGAAAGCAGATGTTCACTGTTGCGTTATCTGTTCTTGGTAATAAAGACGATGCTGAGGACTTAGTTCATGACGTGTTTTGTAACGTTGCAGAAAAGTACTTACCGACCCTTCAAAACATTAAGAATGAGCAAGATATGAAAAACTATCTTCTCAAAGCGACTAAAAACTCTGCATTAAACAAAAAAAGAGATACAAAACACGCAATTTCTCTTAACGAAAACGAAACCATTCTCAACACAGAAGAAGACATTAGCGATAACAAATTTCTTGATATGATTTGCAACAGCTTATCTTATCAGGAAATCGTATCCGCAATAAAAAGCCTTGATAAGAAATACGAAGAAGTTATTTATCTTCATTTTGTTGTTGAAATGACAATTCCCGAAGTTGCGGATTACTTGAACAGGAATCAAAACACAGTGAAAAAACAGTTATCCAGAGGAAAAATGATTCTACTTGAAAAATTATCACTTAACGGAGGTGTGAAATTATGACAAGAACAGAAGTTTTAAATGCATTTCGTGAAGTTGCATCGGAGGAGTTTGCCAATATTCCCAATGAAGAAGATATTGAGTATGAGTTCTCCGAGAGATTCAACAAGAAAATGGAAAAGCTTTTAAATAAAGCCGAACACAATGGTATATACGGTTCAGCCGGGCTCTCCAAAAGCATTTTAGCGATTGCTGCTGCATTTGCAATTATCTTAACAGCTGTTGTTCTTTTTACAAAAGGATCAAACAAACCTATTATAGAACCAGTAACAGATATAAAAGATTATACTGCTCATTTTGCAAATGTTTATATTGACCAATCTTCTGACGCAGGATTCGGATATAAATACTGCTACAGTTCCGAATCGATGTCGGGTGATGTCGGGATAGCAAAAGAGGATGGCAGCATTCTTTTGAATCCTGCCTATGTTTCCGTTTACGCTGTAAGCGAAAACAGATTTATCGCCAGAAAGTTTATCGATCAGTCAGCGCATTCTGCGTTGGTTAACGAAAACGGTAAAGAATTGATTGCCTTTTTCAGAGGCGAAATCAGAAGAATCAATAATGTTTCTGACGGTGCCGAACCAATTTTATCTGTTGAACCGTTTGGAGGAAAAGCGTATTTTGTAGATCTGAACGGACAGAAGATTGCCGATTATGAATTTAACGGCACGGGATTTACCGAAAACGGCTTAATATACGGTTATACTGATACCGAATATATTATGTTTGATGATTACGGCAATTTGCTCTGCACCGTTGAGGAAGGTAAAACTGAAGAACTTTATCCGATTAACGACAATTATATTATGCTCATTAAGCATTGTGGAAGAAGTTTTAAATTCGGTGTCGGAAATTCAGAAGGAACTGAAATTATACCCTGCGAATATAACAAAATCCAGCTTATTTTCAACGACCGTTTTGTTGCCCGTATCGGTGAAGCTCAAAGCATTGAACCAAATAATATTGTCAGAATTTTTGACAAAAACGGAACACAGCTTTCAACAGACGGCGAATTCAATTCAGTTGTTTTTAACGAATCAGAATATGGTATAGCTTGCAAGGTTGAAATGGGTGTTATTGACCTTGAAACAAAGTGCTGGTTGGTTAACAAAGACGGAAAGAAAGTCAGCTATGAATATGACAGTATTCAGATTAAAGAAAACAATGAATTCTTCGGTGTAAAAAATAATACCGAAACAAAAATTGTTGTTTTGGAGTGAAAGGTCTGCTGAATTGAAATTAATAAATTCTTAAGAATTTGTTTGCATCAAAACTACTAAAATTTTACACTTATTTAATGAAACGGATTCTGCAATATGTATAAGTGAAGAAAAGCGGTTGTAATTCGCATTTAAAATTAAGAAAATCTTAATCGTTTATCTACTTTAATTTTAGAATTTGTTTTTATACAATTAATATTGTAATACAATGAAAGGGAATTGATGCAAGGAGGTTATTATTATGTTTTTACAAGAAATCTGGGATTATCTTTGCTTTCTGATTTGGGATATAACAGAAACAACTAAAGTAATAGCTTATATTCTTTGGGCAGCATTACAAGGGGCTCTGAATTAACAAATATTGAAATATTAATTTTTAGGAGGTTAAAACAATGTTAACATTCGCATTAATGCATTTGGCAACGATACCTTTAGCTTATTTATTAGAAATTTTTCCGTTTTTGAAGCCGATTGTTGAAGCGCCGTTGGAGTTTCTGGTGATGCTGTCAGAATTGGCTCGATGATAACCGCAACAACATTTGGATTTAAGGTACAGCAAAAGTGATTGATAATATTGAATTTACACAAAAAACTGAAGGAGTGTTAAATGATGTTTACGGATATAACGTTGATTATTCAGGAATTGGAGATGCTGGGATTTATACTGTTACAGATGGCACAGGGGGCAGTGGAACTTATTCTTCATCCTGAGATTTGGCTCGCGAATCTTCCAATCTTCAGGTAAACACAGAAGGAACCGACAATATAAGACCTCTTGTGGTAGTCTCGGTTCAAAGTTCAGTTAAACTTTTTAGTCAAAATAGGGTGTGAAAATATGAAAAAATTAAGTATAGTTCTTCTTGCAATATTTTTAATTTTCTCGTTAACCGCTTGCATTAAGCAGAATAACAACACTTTAACAGCTATCAATAAAGTCGATAATAAGGTAAATTTAATTGATGAAACAAGCACTTTTTCAGAAGAAAACATTAGCGGAGATGATTATATTTGTAATCACGAGTACTATTATCATACTATTGACGGCTGTTTTACAAGTTATGTTGATGAACACGCTCCCGGATGGTCTGATAAGTTTATCGATATGTTTGGTCGCACTGAGGATTGCAACATACGCTTTTTTACCGATTATTTCGGAATACCCAAGGAGGATTTTTGGATAATTGTAGGCTCTAACGCATCGGATTTTGGTATAGATTATAAAAACTTTTTTAACACCGACAGATGGTATGCAGATGACTACGCAACAAATGAGTATTTCATTACAGATGATAACTCCGCACCTGACTCAGGAAGCGTTATGATTCGTCCTGAAAACGATACAATTCATACCGACAGATATTTCACAATTCATAAATCGCTTATAGACTTGGTTGGAGAAGACCGCTTCGAGGAGTTCAAGGAGCTTTATGGCGGGACAGCTGATTTCAATGTCCTCAATTTCATTGATTATTTCAACATAAGTTACGGAAGCTTTGCAAACTGTATGGAAGAACAGAAGAAAAAATCATTTTATATTTATAATATAGATTATGTTTACGGAACCGAAGAACAGCAGAAAATGTATTT
>JAZRJH010000077.1:0-9105 GCA_045645685.1 Acutalibacteraceae bacterium | reverse complement strand
AAGTTTGAAGAACGTCTTGCATGGATAAGACAGCTTCTTGAAAATCAGAGCGATACCGAAGATGTTGAAGATATCGTAACAACAATCAAGAGTGACCTTGTTCCCGAAGAAGTTTTTGTTTTCACTCCGAAAGGTGATGTTTTCAGCCTTCCGTCAGGCGCAACGGTTGTTGACTTTGCATATGCCATTCACTCGGCAGTCGGCAATAAAATGGTCGGCGCAAAAGTTGACGGCAGAATAGTTCCCCTTGACTATAATGTCAAAACGGGCGAAATTGTTGAGATTATGACTTCTTCACAGCAGGGCAAGGGCCCCAGCCGTGATTGGCTCAATATCGTCAAAACAAGCCAGGCAAGAAGCAAAATCAGACAGTGGTTCAAGAAAGAATGCAGAGAAGAAAATATCATCGAAGGAAGAACACAGGTTGAACGCGAGTTCAAACGCAATTTCATTCGTCTTTCTGAATCTGACTATAACGAATTTGTTCTTAAGATTGCAGAAAGACAGCATTGCAAGAGCATTGAAGATTTTTATGCCGCAATCGGATACGGCGGAATTTCTCTCATGCGTCTTATGCCGAAAATCCGTGAAGACTACAGCAAGCTCAACAAAACAGAAGAACCGATTATCACCGTTGCTCCCGTCAAAAAGAAGACAAAGAGCAAGGAAGGTGTTATCGTTGAAGGTATTGATAATTGCCTTATCAAATTTTCCCGTTGCTGCAATCCGCTTCCCGGTGACAATATTATCGGCTTCATAACAAGGGGACACGGCGTTTCAATTCATACAAGAAAATGCTCCAATGTTCCCGATGATATCAGCACGGCGGCTGAGCCCGAACGCTGGATTACCGCTTATTGGGACAGTACCGTGCGAGAAGAATTCAAGTGTACTCTTCAGCTTTATTGCCTTAACAGAATCGGTCTTCTTGCCGATGTTTCGAGTATGCTTGCAAACATGAGAATCATGATTAATGATATCAGCACAAGAAACACCAAAGACGGCAGAGCAATCATTATGGTTACCGTTTCCGTCAATGGTGTTGAGCATCTCAATTCTCTTGTTTCAAAAATAGAAAAAATCGACGGTGTGCTGAGTATCGAAAGAAGTGGTGTATAAATGAGAGCTGTAATTCAGCGAGTCAACAAATCTTCCGTCAGTGTTGACGGTGAAATAAAAGGCTTTGTCGGAAAGGGCTTCAATGTCCTTCTCGGCGTTATGAACGGCGATACCGAGGCGCAGGCGGAATTGCTTGCAGGCAAGGTTGCAAGGCTTCGTGTTTTTGAAGATGAAAACGAAAAAATGAATTTGAGTGTTACCGATATCGGCGGTGAAATTCTTGTTATTTCGCAGTTCACACTTTGTGCGGATATCAAAAAGGGCAACCGTCCTTCATTCATAGAATCCGCACCTCCCGCAGAAGCAAACAGACTCTATGAGTTCTTCTGCGAAAAACTTCGTGAAAACGGCGTTTCAAAGGTTGCTACGGGTGTTTTTGCGGCTGATATGAAGGTTGAAATCGAAAACGACGGCCCCGTAACTATCGTTATGGATACCGATATCTGGGATAAGAGAGGTTGATTATGAGAATAATTCAGATTCAACTTGAGCATGAAATATTTGCGAATTGTTATATGCTTATTGATGAAGCAACAAATGATGCCGCAATCATCGACCCCGGCTGGTACGGTGATATAATTAAGAACACTCTTGCAAAAGAGAATGTCAATCTTAAATATGTTCTTCTCACTCACGGCCATTTTGATCATGTGAGCGGTGTTTACGGCTTGCAGAAGGAAGAAGGCGCAGAAGTTGTTGTTCATCCGAGCGACAGAGAGCATCTTCTTGACCCGAAAAAGAGTCTTGCAGAAGGTAATTTTCCCGAACCCCATCAGCCTGTAAATGCAGATATTCTTGTAGAAGACGGCGATGTAATAATGCTCGGAGACTCCGCAATAAAGGTTATGCACACTCCCGGACACACAAACGGAAGTGTGTGCTATATTCTTGAAGATGAAAGAGTTATTTTCAGCGGTGATACGCTTTTCTGCATGACCGCAGGAAGAACGGATTTCTGGGACGGAAGCGACGAAAAAATGATTGCTTCTCTTAAACGCCTTATCGCTCTTGACGGCGATTACAAAGTCTATGCCGGTCACAGCAGAGAAACAACTCTTGAAAGAGAAAGAACACGTAATTGGTATATCAGAAGGATGATAAAATAAGTGATATTAAGAATTTTCGGGCAGCATTTCCATTATCAATGTGAAAATCTGTGCAGGGTATATTACCCCAACGAAAAAATTAATATAGTTTACGGCGATGACGGGGATGACCCGAAAACGGTTGTCACAAAATGTATTCCCGTTGACGGCGGAAACATAATCGAAGTGGAAGTCGGTATTGACGGTGTTTCAAAATCCGCAAAAGCGGAAATTGCTGCATCCGAAAGCGAACTTCGTGATAAAAGCGAGCTTAAAACAGCTCAGATTATGTTTGAACTTCTCTCGGAAATAACGGGTTACACGCCGCCGTGGGGAGTGCTTACGGGTGTCCGACCCTCAAAACTCATGCTCCGTCTGAGCGAAGAAAACGGTGCGGATGCCGCAATGGAATATTTCACCCGTGATTTGCTCGTGAGCGAAGAAAAAGCAAATCTTGCAAGAACGGTTGCAACGGCTGAAGAAAAGATAGTTGCTCTTTCAAAGAATAATTCTTTCAGTCTTTATGTTTCAATTCCGTTCTGCCCCACAAGGTGCAGCTATTGCTCCTTTGTTTCTCATTCAATATCCAATGCCAATGCCCGCAAACTTTTGCCTGAATATCTTGAGAAGCTTGCCGATGAAATTGAGCAGACGGGTGCAATTGCAAAGGAACTTGGCTTAAGACTTGAAAGTATCTATTTTGGCGGCGGCACACCGGGTGTGCTCGAAGCTCCGCAGATGGACAGGCTTCTCGGTGCGATTGAGAAATCCTTTGACCTTTCGTCTTTGAGAGAATACACGGTTGAAGTCGGCAGACCCGATACCGTAACTCCCGAAAAACTCCGCATTCTGAAACTTCACAATGTTGAAAGAATAAGCATAAATCCGCAGACCTTTAATCAGCAGACTCTTGATCTGATAGGCAGAAACCACAGCGTTGAGCAGGCAGTCAAATCCTATCAGCTTGCAAAGGCATATGGGTTCGACAGTATCAATATGGATCTGATTGCAGGTCTTCCCGATGAAACCTTTGAGGATTTCCGTTCAAGCGTTGACACCGCAATTTCGCTTTCACCCGAAAATATAACCGTACATACTCTTGCTCTTAAACGTTCATCCGAGCTTAATGCTTCGGGTGCAGGTGTTTCTGGCGGAAATGAAGCAAAGAAAATGCTTGAATATGCTTCCGAAAGACTCTATGCAAGCGGATATGCACCTTATTATATGTACAGACAAAGCAAGTGTGTCGGCAACCTTGAAAATGTCGGATGGTGCAAAAAAGGCAAGGAATGTCTTTATAATGTCTTCATGATGGAAGAAGGCCACACCGTTCTTGCTGTCGGTGCAGGCGGAGTAACCAAACTCTGCAATCAGGAAACCAAAAATGTTGAGCGTATTTTTAACTTTAAATATCCTTATGAATATATTTCCGGTTTTGACAAAATAAGCGAGCGTAAAAACGGAATAAAGAGTTTTTATCTGTCATACTAAATCTTATAGGGTGATTAATTTATGATTGGTATGAAAACAGAAAACAAAAATCTCACAGCAACTCAAATCAACAGTCTTGCTCTTGAACCGCAGGAATTTCTTGATAACTGCACAAAATCCTACCACAATCAGGTTTTTGATGTGGCAGAGAAAATCTTCAGCGAAAAGAGCAAAAAGATTATCATGCTTGCAGGTCCGAGTTCATCGGGAAAAACAACAACCGCAAACCTGCTTTCGGCAATGCTGCGCGGAATGGGTGCAAAAGCCTACACGGTTTCGCTCGATGATTTTTATCATCCGAGATCCGTCGGTTATCCGCTCGATGAAGACGGAAAACCCGACTATGAATGTGTTGAAGCGCTTGATATCGGACTTCTTCATTCATGCTTCGGTGAGCTTGTGAAAAATGGCTTTGCAATGTTCCCTGTTTTCGATTTTCATTCCGGTGAACGGATAAATGATGCAAAAAAGGTTGAACTTTCGGAAAACGATGTTATAATCGTCGAGGGTCTTCATGCTCTCAATCCCGTTATTACCGAAAATCTTAATCAAAACAAACTTTATAAAGTTTATGTCAGCGTTTCCACAAGGGTTTATGATGACGGCGGTGAAGTTCTTCTTTCAAAGCGTGATTTACGATTTGCTAGAAGAATGGTGCGGGATTTCAGTTTTCGCTCAACTTCTGTTGAAAGAACCTTTGAAATATGGCAGAGTGTTATGCGAGGAGAAGATAAATATCTTTTTCCGTTTGAATCTCATGCAGATATAAAACTCAATTCTTTTCATGCGTGCGAACCGTGTGTGCTTTCGTCGGAAGCTGTGAATCTTCTCGGAACGGTTTCGTCGGGCGAATATAAATCGCAAGCCTGTCAGATGATTGAAAAATTAAAACTTTTCAACCCCATAGATTGTTCAATGCTTCCTGCAGATTCTCTTCTTCGTGAATTTACGGGTTGATATTAACGGTAAAAATCAAGAAAAAAGGAGTGTGAGCCGATTGGCTACAGAAAAAAAACAGTCGGTGTTGAACGGCGCAATGATGCTCATGTTTGCCGTTTTGCTGGTCAAGGTTATCGGTCTTTTGTTCAAAATTCCGCTGACAGATATGATCGGTGCGGCAGGCAGAGGTTATTTTAACTCGGCATACGAAATTTACACGCCGATATTTGCAATTTCCATGGCAGGTCTTCCTGTTGCGGTTTCAAGAATGGTTGCTGAAAATATCGCTCTCGGAAACTACAGAGAGCCGAGAATGATCCGCAAAGTTTCTCAGCGACTTTTCATTATTGTCGGCATAACGGGAACGCTTATTCTTCTTGCGGCGGCATATCCTTATGCACGCTTTGTTGCGAATATCCGCAGCCTTCCTGCTGTTCTCTGTGTTGCTCCTTCCATTTTCTTCTGTTGCTATATGTCGACCTACAGGGGATATTACGAGGGCTTGAGAAATATGACACCCACCGCAATTTCTCAGGTTGTTGAAGCGCTCGGAAAACTCGTTGTCGGCCTTATCCTTGCAAAGCTTGTAACACAAACCGGAATGAGTCAGTACGAAAGCGGAATGCTCGCATCGGGCAACATTTCCGCAACTGTTTTCGGTAACGAAGTAACAAGTCTTGCAGAAGCAAACAGCGTTATTACTCCGTGGGCTGCCGCAGGTGCCGTTATGGGTGTTACCATCGGCTCGGTTGCCGCAGCGGTATTCCTTACCATATATTATAAGGTTAAGGGTGACGGTATAACAAGAACTCAGCTTGTTAATTCCGATAAGTCTTCTCCTTCGGATGTTCTTGCAAAAGAGATGATAAGAATAGCCGTTCCCATGGTTATCAGTGCTCTTATTCTCAACATAACAAACCTTGTTGACACAGTAACCATCCAGTCAAGACTTACATCTGCAATCGAAACAGATTCTGCGGCAATTCTTCAGATGCATTCCGAGGCGATAAACGAAGCCGTCAGACTTTCCAGAATCAATATCAGCGATTCAGCTGAAATTGTAAAATATCTCTGGGGTTCATACGGCATGGCTCTTGACTTCAGAAACCTTATTCCCAACCTTACTCTTCAGCTCGGTATCAGCGCACTTCCTGCACTTGCCGCTGCATGGGCAATAAAGGATAATAAGGGAACAAAGTCAACAATCGAGCTTGTTCTCAGAATCTGTATGCTCATCGGTCTGC
This sequence comes from Acutalibacteraceae bacterium, assembly GCA_045645685.1. Taxonomy (GTDB): domain Bacteria; phylum Bacillota; class Clostridia; order Oscillospirales; family Acutalibacteraceae; genus CAG-177. Next base: position 3,227 of record JAZRJH010000077.1, on the reverse strand, counting down.
CTGCAGGTTTCGGTATGGCAGCTCTTGCAACTCCGCTTCTTACCCTTATTTACGGCAGAGGCTCAAGTTCCGATGCTATTTCTGTTGTTGCTCCCATTATGGTGGCTTACGGCATTGCAACCGCTCTTATGGCAGTTTCAACCCCCATCACAAATATGCTTCAGGCAATCGGGAGAACGGATATCCCCGTTAAATCCGTTGTTGTCGGTGCAATTTGTAAGATTACCTGCAACTTTATCCTTGTGGGCAATCCCAAGATTAATGTTTACGGTGCAGTTGTGGGCACAATACTTTTCTATGTTGTGATTGTTGCCTGCAATCTCACGTCACTTCTCCGTATTTCAAAGGTAAAAGTCAACTGGGCATCCATCCTTGTAAAGCCTCTTATCTGCGCCGCTCTCTGCGGTGTTACCGCTTTTGCCGCATACGGTCTTCTTTCAAAGATTTTCCCTGCAGGAAATACCGACAGTATTCTTAATATGGGCACAGTTTCAACCGCCGTAGCAGTCGGTCTTGCCGTTGTTGTTTATGCAATTTCTCTCCTTCTTCTCAAGGGTGTTGCCCGTGAAGACATTTCTGTTTTGCCAAAAGGAGAAAAAATTGCAAAAACCCTTGAAAAATATGGACTTTTAGGTTAAAATAAGTTTTGCGCATATTTGGGAGTGAGAAAAATGGTTGATTTTGAACGCAAGGAAAGATATAATATCAATGACCTTGTTGAAATAATGAGATTGCTTCGTGCACCGGGCGGATGTCCGTGGGGTGCAGAGCAGACTCACGAAAGCATCAAAAAGAATCTTATAGAAGAAACCTATGAGGTTGTTGAAGCAATCAACAAGAATGATAATGAACTTCTTTGCGAAGAACTCGGCGATTTGCTCATGCAGGTTGTTTTCCATGCTTGTATGGAAAACGAAAAGGGTGTTTTTGATTTCGATGATGTGTGCAACGGTGTTTGTCAGAAACTTGTTGAACGCCATCCCCATGTTTTCGGAGAAACAAAAATATCGGGCGTTGAAGATGTGCTGACCAATTGGGACGATATCAAAAGAAAATCCAAAGGTCAGAAAACAACAACCCAGTCAATGCTCAGCGTACCCAGAGAGCTTCCTGCTCTTATGCGTGCAACAAAGCTTCAGAAAAAGGCGGCAGATGTCGGCTTTGATTGGAACGATGTTTCAGGTGCACTTGACAAACTTCAGGAAGAAATTGATGAACTTCGCCAGGCTGTTGAAAATAAAGACAGCGCTAACATGAGCGAAGAACTCGGCGATGTTCTTTTCTCTGCTGTCAATGTTTCAAGATTTATAAAATCCGATGCTGAAGAAGCTCTTACCGCCGCAAGTGATAAATTCCTTGCAAGATTCACAACCGTCGAAAAGCTCGCCGATGAGCGCGGGGTTGATATGAAAGCATCAACCATCGAAGAACTCGATAAGCTTTGGGACGAAGCAAAATCCGTTAATTAATTTGTATATGAATACCTTGTGTATTTGTAAAATAGAAAAAGAAAAAGATTGGAGTCAGAAAAATGAATAAGACAGAACTTGTAAATGCTATCGCAAAGAACGAAGGAATCGAAAAGAAGTGTGCTGAAAAGGCAGTTAACGCTGTTTTCGCAGCAGTTGCTGATGCTCTCGCAGCAGGCGAAAAAGTTCAGCTCATCGGCTTTGGTACATTCGAAGTACGTGAACGCGCAGAAAAGACAGCTCGTAACCCCAGAACAGGCGAAACAATCACTGTTCCCGCAACAAAGGCTCCCGCTTTCAAGGCTGGCGCAGCTCTCAAGGCAAAGATTGCGAAATAATTTTACTGAAAACGGGGCTGCTTAACGGCAGCCCTTTTTTCAATCAGGAGTGTAAATTATGCGTCTTGATAAATACCTTAAGGTGTCAAGAATAATCAAAAGAAGAACCGTTGCAAACGATGCCTGCGATGCAAAGCACGTAACTGTAAACGGAAAAGTGGCAAGAGCATCATATGATGTCAAAGTCGGAGATATTATCGAAATAACTTTCGGTGCAAACACAAATAAGTTTGAAGTCCTGAGCGTTTCCGAGCATGCCACAAAAGAAACGGCGGCAACAATGTTCAAACCGTTATAATAAAACCTCCCGAAGCATATTATTTATAAATATGCAAAATCGGGAGGTTTTTTATTATGGCAGATGATAAAAGAATTCAGTCAATGCCCCATAATCTTGTTCTTGAAGACAGAAAAATGCTTACAGTTTCAGGCGTTTCGGATGTGGACAGCTTTGATGAGCAAACGGTAATAATTTTTACTGATATGGGTGAGCTTACCGTCAGGGGTACAAATCTTCATATCAACAGGCTCAGCGTTGAAGTGGGGGAGCTTACGGTTGAAGGTAATATAGCAGCTCTTATCTATTCTGACGAATCACCGAAAAGCAGCGGATTTTTCAGCAGGGTATTCAGGTAAATGGATTATATTCAGGGTCTTTCCGCTCAGACGGAAATTTTTCTTCTTTCGCTCGGTTTCGGTTTTTTGCTCGGTATTCTGTATGATGTTTTCAGAACACTCCGACTGATAATTTCAAGCTCATCAGGGTTTACTGTTTTTGCGGATATACTGTATTTTATGCTCTGCGCCTTTCTTGTTTTTTGCTTCAATCTTGCGGTTGACAGCGGAAAAATAAGGCTCTATGTTCTGCTCGGAGATTTGCTCGGATGGCTCATATATTATTTTTCTCTCGGCGAAATTTCGGTGAGGCTCAGTAATCGGATTATCGCATCTGTAAAACGTTGTTTCAGGGCAGTTTCAGCCCCGATTATCAGGCTGAAAAACAGATTTGAACGCAAATTCGGAAAAACTGTTTCATTTTCTAAAAAAATAATAAGAAAATTTAATAAAAAGTTAAAATTTGACTTGCAAAAGTATAAGGGAATGGTGTATAATCTTAACGGTTATAAAGAAAATAATACTTTTGAGGATAAATGATATAAATGACTGTTAAGAGAATGAAAAACAGAAAACACAGTATCATACTTGCGGTGCTCTTCTGCGCCCTTGTGTGCTATTTTGTTGCGACTTTAATCAGCCTTCAGATGCAGGTTCGTGCAGAAGAAAATAATGTCGAGAATCTTAAAGAACAGTATCAACAGCAACTTGATGATAATGCGGAACTTCAGCATCTTATCGAGGAAGGCAATGAGTCAGATTATATCGAAAAAATTGCCAGGGAACAGTATGGCTACGCAAAGCC
>JAZRJH010000076.1:0-11080 GCA_045645685.1 Acutalibacteraceae bacterium | reverse complement strand
TTTTTGAAAAATATTGAAATTAATTTACTAAAATGATAATATGACAGTATTATTAAATTCCAGAGGAAACAATATGAAAATCAATAACATTGAATTAAACGGTTACGCGGCGCTCGCTCCCATGGCGGGTGTTGCTGACCGAGCATTCCGTGAACTTTGCATTGAGTTCGGTGCTTCATATGTTGTGACAGAAATGGTCAGCTCAAAAGGCCTTACAATGCACGACAGAAAATCCGATTCACTCATGCTTCTCGGAGAAACAGAAAAACCTGCGGCAGTTCAGATTTTCGGCAATGATCCCGTTACTATGGGTGAAGCCGCAAAAAAAGCAGCTGAAACAGGTTGCTGTGCAATTGACATCAACATGGGATGCCCTGCACCGAAAATTGCAGGTAACGGCGGCGGCTCTGCACTCATGCGAGATCCCGATCTTGCGGCAAGAATAACTGAAAAAGTTGTGAAATCCGTTGAACTGCCCGTTACTGTTAAGTTCCGTTCAGGTTGGGATGAAAACAGCATTAATGCGGTTGAATTTGCAAAAATGCAGGAAAATGCAGGTGCATCCGTTATAACGATTCACGGCAGAACAAGAAAACAGATGTATGCTCCACCCGTTAATATTGACATTATTAAGCAAGTCAAGGAAGCTGTTAATATTCCAGTTATAGGAAACGGCGATATCGTTGATATTTTTTCAGCCGAAAAGATGTATAAATCAACGGGATGCGATTTTATTATGATTGGCAGAGGCGCACTCGGTTCGCCCTGGTTATTTAATCAGATAAACGAATATCTCCGAAGCGGAACTGTCTTGCCTGACCCTCCGATTGAAGAAAAGATGAACATCATGATAAGACATATCAAAAAGCTCTGCGAATACAAGGGCGATTATGTCGGAATGAGAGAAGCAAGAAAACATTCGGGATGGTATATCAAAGGAATCCGCGGTGCTGCAGCATTAAGGCAAGAAATAGGTTCACTCGAAACAATGGACCAACTCAAAGCAATTGCCGAAAAAGTTATAAATTCCGATATAACAAATTAACCAAAAACATCTGTGATTTTTTGTTGATTCATACGTTTTTTTAAAACACAAACTTTTTTTGTTGATAATTATTGTTTTTTAATGTTATTATTCAATTATAAAAATTCAGGGAGAGATAATAAAATGTTCATGACAATCTTATTCAAAATCATCGGATTCTTTCTTGCATTGATTACACCGCTTCTGTCACTTGTTGTTGCAACCCCTTTTGCCGCTCTTGACAAGAATGTTGATGCTGCAGAAGAAAAAGTCGGCGGATTCATGAAGGGTGTTTGCCATGCCGACCCTCAGTATGACCTTCTTAATGAAGCAGGTATTGAATGGTTCAGAGATGATATTCCGTTCCCCTTTAACGCTGACGGAACAATTTCTGACAGCTATAAGAATTGGAAAAAAGAAAGCAAAGAGTTTGCAAAAAACGGCGTTAAGATTTTTGGTATCACACCCTACCCCGATGACTATATCGAATACGGTCTTGACCCCCGTGACCCTGCAAACAGAGAAGCAATTCAGGATATCGCAAGATTCTATATGAATGACCTTAAAGATATTGTCGGTGCATTTCAGATTACAAACGAAATGGGCATTGACCGCTTCACACTTCCTCTTACTCTTGATGAGGCGGCTGAATTTATCGGTATGCAGCTTGAAGCAATGTATCCCATCCGCGGCGATAGCATAATCGGCTATAATCTCGGCGGTCTTTCAATTCTTCAGCTTCCGTTCAAAATGATGAAATATCACAAATACTGTGACTATGTTGGTCTTGATATGTATCTCGGTTGTTTTGAACCCGTTCTTAAAAATGTTAATCAGTATTTTGTTATTCTTGATTTTGTGAGAAGGGTTACAAACAAACCCGTTATTATGTGCGAATTCGGATATATCGGCTACGGCGAACCCAAATCCGAAGCTGAAAAATCCGCAATTCTTCAGAACTACGGCTATAAGAGCGAAGCAGATGCAAGAAAAGATATTGATAATTTCATCAAAACTCTTCCCGAAGAAATGAAAGAAGAAATCATTGAAGATTACAGCGACAGAACTCCCGAAGAACGCGCTGATCTTATTTTTGACGGTGAATATTCAAACCATCTTTATTGCGAACTTGCAGAGGGCACGGGTCTTTACGGCTTTGAGCATACTCCCGAAGGTCAGGCAGATTTTTACAGATACCTGATTCCCGAAATCATGGAAGTTGACTATGTTATCGGTGCATTTGTTTACTGCTGGGGTGACAGCGACAGTTGCTATGTCTGCGGTCAGTCCGACTGCCCCGTTGAAACAGGATGGGGTCTTGTTGACGGCGCAGGCAAACCCAAGCCTTCATACTATGCAGTAAAAGAAGCGTTCAAATATGTCAGAATCGAAGACAGAATCAAGAACAAAATAGAAGAAGCAAAAAAATACGATCAGGAAACAGTTCAGGAACTCAAAGAACTTTTCGGATTTTGATCAGTTGCCGTGTTCACCGTACGTGGGCACGGCTTTTTTTGTTTTGACATTGCAAATATAATATGGTAAAATGCAGATAATAATCTTATAAGAAGGTATGTTTATGTTTGATTATTTCAGAATTGCCTGCGCTGTTCCCGATGTTGAAGTTGCAGACGTTGATTTCAACATATGTGAAATGAAAAAGTATATTTCGGATGCAAAAGATAAAAAGGTTGACCTGCTTGTTTTCCCTGAACTTTCAATCAGCGCTTATACCTGCGCAGATTTGTTTTTCCAATCATCACTCATTAAGGAATCGGCATACGGAATAAGAGAAATCGTTGAATACAGCATGGATTCGGATACTGTTATTGCTGTCGGTGCACCTGTTATGATTAACGGTTCGCTCTATAACTGCGCTGTTATCATTTACAACGGCGGTATTTATGGAATTGTGCCCAAAAAGATTATTTCCGATTCAGGTGAATTCAATGAAAAAAGATATTTTGATTCATCATATAATCTCAACACCGATATTATCAGTTCCGAATATTTTGCTCTCGAAGACGAATATGACATCCCCGTCGGAACGGGCGTTTTCTATGTCAAAGGAGCAAAAATAGGATTTGAAATCTGCGAAGATTTGTTTACACTCTCCCCCGTCAGCACGGAACTTTGTCTTTCAGGTGCGGAAATCATTGCAAATCTTTCCGCAAGTAACGAAACCGTCGGAAAAAGAAACATGAGAAGAAACCTTGTTAAAAACCAGTCATCAAAAGGGATCTGCGCTTATGCTTTCTGTTCCGCAGGCAACAAAGAATCAACTTCGGGTCTTGTCTTCTCAGGTCACAGCATCATAGCACAAAACGGAAAAATCATCGCAGAACAATCCAATGAAATCGCTTCTGATTATATGATTATCAGCGACATTGATCTGGGTAAAATCCGCCATGACAGAATAACAACAACATCATTTGCAGACTGCAAGGCTTATTATAAATCAAATCTTGACAATTTCTTTGTAACTGACGACACATCCGATGCAGACGGTGAATTTGCATCAGTCAGCAAACTTCCTTTCGTTCCTTCATCAGCATCAGAAAGAATCGACAGATGCCTTTCAATATTCAACATTCAGGTAAACGGACTTAAGAAAAGACTTCAAAAAACAGGTTGTAAACCCGTTATCGGTATTTCGGGCGGTCTTGATTCAACACTTGCTCTTCTTGTTGCAGTTGAAGCTGTCAAATCACTCGGAAGACCCGTCAGCGATGTTGTCGGAATTACAATGCCCTGCTTCGGCACAACAGACAGAACCTATAACAATGCGGTTTCACTTATGAAATCACTCGGTATTACCGATAAAGAAATCAACATCAAAGATGCCTGCATTCAGCATTTCAGCGACATCGGTCACGATTTGAACACATTCGATCTCACCTACGAAAATTCGCAGGCAAGAGAAAGAACGCAGGTTCTTATGGACTATGCCGGCAAAGTAGGCGGACTTGTTGTAGGCACAGGTGATATGAGCGAAATGGCACTCGGATGGTGCACATATAACGGCGACCATATGAGTATGTACGGAGTGAATTCGGGAATCCCCAAATCTCTCATCAGATGGATTATCGACAGCCTTATTTCAAGCGGATATTTTGCAGAAAGCAAGGAATATCTCAATGATATTGTCAACACACCCATCAGTCCCGAGCTTCTTCCCCCTGATGCCAAGGGCGAAATTGCACAGCAGACCGAAAGCATTGTTGGTCCTTATGCGCTTCATGATTTTTTCCTCTATAATATTCTTCGTTACGGATTTGAACCCGAAAAGATTTATCACCTTGCAAAGAAAGCATTCAAGGATGACTTCGACGGTGAAACAATTCTTAAATGGCTCAAAACATTTTACAGAAGATTTTTCACTCAGCAGTTCAAAAGAAGTTGTATGCCCGACGGAGTTAAAATCGGTTCAGTCGGTATCTCACCTTCAACCGATCTTAAAATGCCCAGCGACGCTTGTGCAACAGTATGGCTGAGAAAACTTGATAATCTCAAATAACAAATTATCATGCTCATTTTAACAATGGGCATGATTTTTTTATTGAAATATCGGTAAAAATTTGATAAAATTATATCAGAAAAAATTTAAGGAGGAGCATCATGAAAAAAAGAACAAAATCTCTTCTCAAAGCAAGCGGAATTGCCGCAGGAATTATCGGTATTTCGGGATTTTTAACATTTCAGGAACTCATGAACAGAAACGCCGTTCTTTCGCAAAAACTCGGCACACTCTTTGTTGGTCCGTCAGGTCTGCCACAGGACAATTCTGTAAACGAAGCAAAAATCGCATGGTTTTATAATCAGGTGCTCAATGAATATGAAATAACAAACGAAAAAGGTTTTAAACTCAAAGCATATCTTCTCCCTGCCGAAAAAGAATCGGATGTTTATGTTTTCTGCAGTCACGGTTACAGGGGTAACGGCAGACTCGAATTTCAGAACATGGCAAAATTTTATCACGAAAAAGGATATAATCTTTTTATCGTTGACCATCAGGCAGCAGGCGAAAGCGATGGCAAATACATCGGTTTCGGATATCATGAATACAAAGACTGCTTCAGATGGCTTGATTTCATGAGAAATGAATTCGGCAAAGATATTCAGATTATACTGCACGGGGTATCGATGGGTTGTGCAACGGTAACCATGATGAGCGGAAACGACAGATTGCCCGCAAATGTTAAATTCACGGTTGCTGACTGCGGTTACACATCCGCAAAGGATGAATTTGTTCATAATGTCAGCGCCGTTAAATTTGCCGCAATGCCCGTTATGGCTGTTGCAGACAAATTCAACAAATTGATTTCAGGATACAAATTCAAAGAAGTCAATCCCATTGAAGCTGTTAAAAATGCAAGAGTGCCAATGCTTTTCATCCACGGAAGCATTGACGATTTTGTGCCGACTAAAATGGTATATGAGCTTTATAACAACTGTTCATCGGAAGATAAAGATATACTGATTGTTGAAGGCGCGGCTCATGCTGAAAGCTATCCCGTTGACAGCACTTCTTATGAAGCGAAAATCAATAAATTCGCTGAAAAATACATAAGATAATCGAGGTTAATATGACAAAAATTATCAGCCTTATCATCAGCTTATTCACTGTTATTTCACTCGCAAGCGAAGGCATTCCCTATATGTTCAGACCAACTCTTGAAATTGACGCCGAAGTTATTGAAGGCGAGATTTCATCAAGAGCGTCGGGATTTCTTTACGGAATAGCTCAGAACGGCGTTCCTGATTCAGCAATGGTTGAAAGCATTGATATTTCAAGCGTTTCTCAAAAAGTTATTGACGGTCTTCAGCATCCTATCGGCGATGTTGACCAAGCCGCAAAAATGCTTGACGGATGTGATTATATCACCGTATATCTTCAGGATTGCTTTGATACATGGTATTATTGTCATCAGGAAATCCTTGATATGCGAGCAAAAGGATTATATGATTCTGCGGAATTCGTGAGAGAAAGATTCCATCCCCTTGTTGAAGAAAGCATTATAAAATTAATTCAAAAAGATTACAAAGACAGACTCGTCATCTGCCCCTATAATGAAGCAGACAATGCTGTCTGGTTCGGCACACCATCGGAAGACGGAACATGGTTCATGTTTGATGACGATGCAAAATTTCGATTTTATCAATCATGGAAAGAAACATACGAACTGATTCACTCAATATATCCCGATGCCGTTATCGGCGGACCGGGTTACTGCGATTATGACAGCTATGAAATCTCTCATTTTCTTGAATACTGCAAAGCAAACAACTGTCTGCCCGACATAATGATTTATCATGAACTCGGCGAAACTTCTTCCCTTTATTGGCAAGACCATATCGATAACTACCGAAATATCGAAGAAAATCTCGGAATCGATGAAATGCCGATTATCATAACAGAATACGGAACAATGTACGAATGCGGTGCACCTGCAGACATGCTCAAATATGTTGCCTGCATTGAAAAATCGGGCGCATATGCGAATGCGGCATATTGGAGACTTGCAAACAATCTTTGCGATACGGCTGCCGATAACAACAGCCCCAACTCGAATTGGTGGCTTTTCAGATGGTATGCGGATATGGAAGGATCGCTTATCGGTTCAAAAATAATCGATATTCTTCATTCCGACTTTGCAAATGTAATCAAATATAATTTTGACCGATTCCATTACAAGGAATTCTCGGGTTTTGCATCCATGACAGACGAAAAAGATAAGATAGAAATTCTCTGCGGCGGATGTGACTACACAAGCGGTGTCAGTCTTAAAAATCTTGGAAAAACCAATCTCGGAAAAAAGGTCAACATAAAAATTGAAGCGGTTTATTATGAAGGTCTTTCGGGAATTGTTAATTCACCCGTAACCGTTTGCGAATACACAGATGAAGTTTTTCTCGGAAAATTAAGAATCAATATTGAAAATCCCGACCCGACAGCGATTTATCATATCACCGTTACCGAATCTGATAAGGAACTGAATTATTTCAACGATTCTCTTCCTGTCAGATATGAATTTGAAGAAGGTGTTCTTTCAGGCTATTCATATACTTATGACAGCGCATACGCCACAACGGGTCTTCAGAACGGAATGGTCGGCGGTCTTGAAAATGACGGCGATTCTGTTACGGTTGATTTTGAAATCCCCGAAAACGGATATTATGATCTTAAAATAATTTTCGGCAATTCAAACGATGGGCTGACTCCTGATGACAGAACAGATTCTTATGCATTGATGACCATCGACGGCAAAACCGAAACTGTTGCATTCCCCAACACAATCAAAAGTGAATATACAGACAAATTCACCGTTACAAGATATTTTGAGAAAGGGACTCATTCCCTGAATCTCGCCCACAAACAAGGAACTTTTGTTGTTGACAGTCTGCTTGTTGAAAAACAAAACACTGACACCGAAATTACAGTTCTTCCCGATTCGGACAGAACAACATCCGAGATCAAATCATTTCTTGCAATTGCTCCTTATGACGGATTTTATATTATGAATTCCGATACAGCTGAAATAAGCATCGACGGTGCCGATGCTTATACAGACGGCTCCTCTCTTCTTTTCTTAAGAAAAGGACTCAATTTTATTGATATAAAATCAACCGATACCGAATGTGTAATCAACCAAACCAAAGAAAACGGATTCTCTGTCAGATACTCTGCAGACGAATTTGTTCTCAAAGAAAGCGCTGTTCTTTCAGATGGTTATATCGACGGTATTTCTTGCAATTCAGGAAAAGCCGAAGTCAAGGTCAAAGTTCCGAAAGACGGAAATTACAGAATAACCGTTGAATATTCAAATAATGACGAAGGCGGCGTTCACAGTTATAATGTTGACCTTATCGAAAGATTTGTAACAATCAACGGTCAGAATTTATGGTGCAGAAATACATACAGCTGGGAAACAGTAAAAACCGCAACAATGAATATGAAACTGACCAAAGGCGAAAACACAATCACACTTTCAAATGACGGTTCGGTGAAATTTAACAACAAGGATTCCTATGCACCGCATTTATATTCCGTTACAGTGAGCGAAATTTGTTCATAATTATCTGTCGAAAAATGTATTGACAAATATAATCAGCAAGTATATAATAAGATGTCAATTGAATATCCCCTTATTAAGAGTGGCTGAGGGACAGGCCCTGTGAAGCCCGGCAACCTGTTGTTTTAAACAAGGTGCTAATTCCTGCGGTTCAAACCGAAAAATAAGGTGTTTTAGCCCCGCCTAAGACTCCTTGGGCGGGTATTTTATTGGTAATAATTTATGCGAGGTATATAAAATGGCAAACTACTTATTCACATCAGAGTCCGTTACAGGCGGACATCCCGACAAAATCTGCGACCAGATTTCCGATGCTGTTCTTGATGCTATTCTTGCTCAGGATCCCATGGGCAGAGTTGCATGCGAAACCTGCTGCACAACAGGTATGGTTCTTGTTATGGGTGAAATCACAACAACCGCTGAAATTGATATTCCCAAAATTGTAAGAGAAGTTGTTGATGATATCGGTTATAATAATGCTGAATACGGTTTTGACTGCAACACTTGCGCTGTTATGACAGCTCTTGACAAGCAGTCAGGCGACATCGCAATGGGTGTTGACAGACTCGGTGCAGGCGACCAGGGTATGATGTTCGGTTTCGCTTGTGACGAAACACCCGAATTTATGCCCCTTCCCATTTCACTTGCTCACAAACTTTGCGCAAAGCTCACAGACGAGCGCAAGAACGGCAGTCTTGCTTATCTCCGTCCCGACGGAAAGAGCCAGGTAACTGTTGAATACGATGAAAATCACAACCCCGTAAGAGTTGACACCGTTGTTATCTCATCACAGCACGCTCCCGAAATCGAGCTTGAGCAGATCAGAAAAGATATCATCGAAAAAGTTATTAAAACCACTATCCCCGCTTCTCTTCTTGATGAAAACACCGTTTATCACATTAACCCCACAGGCAGATTCGTAACAGGTGGCCCTCAGGGCGACAGCGGTCTCACAGGAAGAAAGATTATTGTTGATACATACGGCGGATATGCACGTCACGGCGGCGGCGCATTCAGCGGCAAAGACCCCACAAAGGTTGACCGTTCAGCTGCATATGCTGCACGTTATGTTGCAAAGAATATTGTTGCAGCAGGTCTTGCAAAGAAATGCGAAGTTGAACTTGCTTATGCAATCGGCGTTGAACAGCCCGTTTCTGTTTTTGTTGATACATTCGGCACAGGCAAAATTGCAGACAGCGAAATTTCCGCAATTGTAAACGATCTTTTTGATCTTTCACCTGCAGGAATCATCAAGGCTCTTGATCTGAGAAGACCCATTTACAGACAGGTTGCTGCTCTCGGTCACATCGGCAGAACCGATATTGATCTTCCCTGGGAAAAGACAGACAGAGTTGAGGATATCAGAAAAGCGGCAAAAATCTGATTTAGGATTGATGTAACATGAAATTATCCCTTGTTATCCCTTGCTATAATGAAGAAAAGAATGTTTCTCTTTTCTATGAGACCGTTAAAAACGATTTTTCCGCCGTTAATTTTGAATACGAGCTTGTATTCGTTAACGACGGAAGCCGTGACGGTACTTTTAAAGAACTGAAAAAACTCTGCGACGGTGATTTGCCCGTCAAGATTGTCAACTTCTCCCGTAATTTCGGAAAAGAATCTGCAATGTATGCAGGTCTTAAAGAAACCGAAGGAGATTATGTTGCAATCATTGATGCCGATTTGCAGCAACGCCCTTCAATTGTTCTCGACATGGTCAAAACACTCGATAATGACCCCGAACTTGATTGCGTTGCCGCTTATCAGGACACAAGAAACGAAAGCAAATTGCTCACTTTCTTCAAAAACAGTTTTTATAAATTAATCAACAAAATTTCCGATACCGAATTCATTCAGGGTGCAAGCGATTTCAGAACGTTCCGCAGACCAATGGTTGAAGCAATTCTCTCCATGGATGAATATTTCCGTTTTTCAAAAGGATTATTCTCATGGGTAGGATTCAAAACAAAATTCATTCCGTATATTGCCGAAGAAAGAGCAACGGGCGAATCCAAATGGTCATTCACAAAACTTTTCAGATATGCGATGGACGGAATTTTTGCATTTACAACCACTCCCCTGCGTATTTCAACAATCATCGGACTTGTTACTGCATTTTTATCAATAATCTATCTTTTTGTTGTTGTTATTCAGAAACTTGCATTCGGAATCAATGTTGAAGGTTATGCAACAATAGTTGTTCTTATTTTGCTTCTTGGCGGAATCCAGCTTTGTTGCATCGGTATTATCGGAGAATATATTGCAAGAACTTATATTCAGACCAAAAACAGACCGATTTATATTGCAAAGGATATAATTAAAAATCATAAATACAATAACAAATAAAAAAGCGGTCAGCACATTGAGTGCTGACCCTATTTTTTATGCATTTTCTTTAAGTTCTCTTTCGAGCCAGATGCATCCGATATCCATAGCATTATAGATACCTCTGCGTTCTGCTTTTTTGACAATCTTGTCTTTCATTCTGACATCGGGGTCTGTGTTGACAAGCTGAACAACAACTCTGTCTGCAACCTCAACGCCTTTGACTTCTCTTGTGCTTGTTACCTGCATTATAACAACATAAGGGTCTGACATATAGCCGTAATAAATTGTTTTACCGCTTCTTACAAGAGGTCTGCCCTTATACATAAGAAACTTTTTCTTAGCCATGATTACACTCCTTCTGACAATTGTTTATTTAATTCCGAGATAGCACTTAACCATCGCCTGAAGAAGTTCATCTCTGTCGAGCCTTCTGACAAGACTGCGTGCATTATTGTGTGTTGTGATATAAGTCGGGTCCTCGGAGAGGATATAGCCGACGATCTGGCTGATTGAGTTATAACCCTTTTCGTTCAAAGCCTCATAAACGGCGAGAAGATTTTTCTTCATCTCCACTTCATTTTCATCTTTGATTGAAAACTTTATTGTTTTATCAGTCATTTCGGTCACCTCCGTTACCCTATATTATATAGGATTA
>JAZRJH010000075.1:0-2540 GCA_045645685.1 Acutalibacteraceae bacterium | reverse complement strand
GACTGTTAAAAATGTCATTGTTTTCAAAATTACTGATTATCTATCTTGCTGTTATTTCGGTTGTTGCGATTGTTATGACAATTGCCGATAAGGCAAAGGCAAAAAGAGATGCATGGAGAATTCCCGAAGCAACTCTCATGCTTGTGGGACTTTTCGGCGGTGCATTGCCGATGTATGTCACCATGAAAACAATCAGGCATAAAACCAAACATAAAAAATTCATGATAGGTCTTCCGCTTGAAATTGCACTCCATGCGGTGGTTGCCTGTGTTGTGATTTTCGGAAAATTCAATATAATTTGATTGAAGGCGGGATACGGATATCCCGCCTTTCTTTTTCAGAGTGTGCTTAAATCGTAGGGTGTTTTCTGATAAACGAAATAGTTGAGCCAATTAGTGAACAGCAGATTTGCCGTTCCCTTCCAGCTCATTTTCGGCATCATCGACGGATCGTCGCCCGGGAAATAATTGAAAGGAACTTTTATATCAAGACCTTTGTTTATATCTCTGAAATACTCTTTTGCGAGAGTTTCTCTGTCATATTCGGAATGCCCTGTTGCAAAAAACTGTCTGCAGTCCATATCCGAAACAAGATGGACTCCTGCATAATCCGAATAGGAAAGAATCTGCAAATCCTTCACAAGAGCTATGTCGCTTCTTCTGTTTTCTGTGTGACGCGAATGGGGCACATAGAAAACATCGTCAACACCCCTCATAAGAGGATGGTATGTATCGAGGCATTTATGAGGGAAAACTCCGAAAAGCTTTTCTTCAAGCGGATATTTCGGCACGCCGTAATGATAATACAAAGCCGCCTGAGCACCCCAGCAGATGTGGAATGTGGAATAAACATTCTTTTTACTCCACTCAAAAATTTCACAAAGCTCATCCCAATAATCAACCTGCTCAAAATCAAGAAGCTCAACGGGTGCACCCGTAACGATAAGACCGTCATATTTTTTATGGCAGATTTCATCGAATGTCTTATAGAATTTGAGCATATGTTCTTCCGAAGTGTTTTTTGATTTGTGGGATTTAACCTGCAGAAGCTCAATCTCAACCTGAAGCGGAGAGTTACTCAGAAGTCTTAAAATCTGAGTTTCCGTTTCGATTTTTGTGGGCATAAGATTGAGAATCAAAATGTTCAGAGGTCTGATATCCTGCTTCATCGCTCTGTCTTCGGTCATAACGAAAATGTTTTCCGATTCAAGGGCGTGATGTGCAGGAAGTTCGTTTGCTATTTTAATAGGCAATTATTTCACCGACTTTCAGATTTTTGTTCTGACCTTTCTTAAAGCAAGGCTTACGGGGATTGCAATAACGATTGCAACGATAATTTCAACCACAGCATTTATACCGAATGCTGCGAGAATGTAGTTTGTGAGACCGCCGAAATTGACAGAAGCAATTCCGAGCTCTGCACCGTACTTTTCGCCGTAGAGAAGATAGATGCTGCCCATAACGAAAACTGTGTTGCAAAGGCAGCCGCATACAGCGCCGAGACCTGATGCGATGTGTTTTTTCTTATCCTTCTTTGCAACAAGTGTGAACACAAGACCTGCAACCGCACCTGCGATTATTCTGGGGATAAGAGCTACAATCGGGTTTTTGAAGATGATTCCTTCAAGGGGCGAGGGGGGAGCGAGAACTGCTTTGATAATGCAGGATACACCCCATACTGTGCCGAGTATTGCACCGCCTTTTGTTCCCATAACACAAGCTCCGATAATAACGGGGATGTGAATCAGCGTGATACTCAGCGCACCGTAGCTGATGTATCCGAGATAAGGCACAAAGGTCATTGCTATGATGAGGGCGCTCATCATTCCCAGCTGTGCAAGGCCGAGATTTCGTTTCATTGCGGATGATTTTGACATATATATTCCTCCTTGCTGCTGCTCCGTAAACAGACAGATGCATCTTAACGGCTGAATTTGTGTGATACGGCTTCAAAATGCTCGTTAATAC
The DNA here is from genome assembly GCA_045645685.1 of Acutalibacteraceae bacterium. GTDB lineage: Bacteria > Bacillota > Clostridia > Oscillospirales > Acutalibacteraceae > CAG-177. Next base: position 573 of record JAZRJH010000075.1, on the reverse strand, counting down.
CTCGTATTAACTCCGCTTTTTCAACCGTCTGACAAAAAATTCATCTCGTTAATTTGCGTTCCGTAAAGAAAGTCTCTGCTTTAAGGATGCAACGCAAAATTTGACGGATTATTTATTGTTCTTTTCGTAAAGAACTTTAAGACCGTAGAGAATAAGCTCTCTGTTGAAAATGATATCTCTTTTGCAGCTTTTGATAAGGTCTTTTGCAAGACCGCCTGTTGCAACGGTTGTCATAACCTTTTCGCCGAGCTCGTTTTCAAGTTTTTCGCAAAGGCCGTCAATCATTGATGCATATCCGAAAACCGTACCTGACTGCATTGAATCGATTGTGTTCTTGCCGATTGCTTTTGCAGGGGTTTTAAGACTGATGCTCGGAAGCTGAGATGTTCTTGCGGAAAGTGCATCGAGTGAAATTCCGATGCCGGGTGTGATTGTGCAGCCGCAGAATGAGCCGTTTTTATCGATAACGCTTATCTTGCTTGCAGTTCCGAGATCGATGACAAGGCAAGGCAGGGGATAGAGAGCGGCCGCACCTATGCATCCTGCGAGCAGGTCAGCACCGAGCTGAGCAGG
>JAZRJH010000074.1:0-2424 GCA_045645685.1 Acutalibacteraceae bacterium | reverse complement strand
CGACTTCTATTATTTTTTTCGATTTTTTGAATACACCCATTTTGTTTTCTCCTTTTTATAAAGTTGCAAAAATGTCTCGGTTTTTGTAAAATTTTATATAAGTATTATAAATACATATTCAACATATGTCAACCGAAAACAAATCAGGTTAACCGGAGGATGTCAAAGTTCAAACCCTATTTTTCGCTATCCATCATTCCGTATTTGATTTTTATCCTGTCAAGCTTTTCAAGAAGAGGTTTACCAAAAACAAACATCATGATTGCAGTACAGATACCCTGACTTACATTCACGGGAAATCCTGATGCAATCGATGCAAAAATTGTTTCGAAACTTATTTCAGGCATCATTATGAAAACGTGAGCTGAATCGAGCAGAGGACCGATCCAAAGCACAACTGAAAAGAATCCTACAATCGCCATAATCCACGGCTTTTTCGGGATTTTGTGTTTGATGAATACGAAGCCTGCGAGCATTCCGCCTGCACCGTAAGCCATCATCTGCCACGGCATATAAGCACCCTGACCGTAGAAAAAGTTACTTGCAAAAGCTGTTATTGCACCGACTATGAATCCTGCTTCAGGACCGAATGCGATTCCCGTTAACATAATTATTGCAAATACCGCTTTAAAATGCGGAATGGGAATTGCGACTCTGCCGATAACTGCAAGTGCAATCATAACAGCCAAAACAACAAGCTCTCTTGCCTGCGGTTTTCTTTTTTCGAACATCATAAAAAACGGAACAGAAAGTTCAATTATAATAAGAACACCCGTTATGTAATAACCTTTTCCGGGAAGTTTATCTCCAAGAAATAAGGTTATAGGACTTACAGCAAGGAACACAATCAGTATTGCAATATTTGATTTTTTCATTGTGTCCCCCCCTTGTTCGTGCGATAAAGCTCAACAACATTTTCATCTGTAACAGCATTTTTGAACACATGCTTGCTCATGCGGTTTGCAGCGGTTGTATAAAAACTGTTTGATCCGAAGAAATTCTGAGGTGTATCTGTTGTAAGAACCTGACCGTCAAAGAACATACTGACTCTGTCAGCATATTTTGCACAGAATTCAACATCGTGCGAAACCATAAGAATTGTCATGCCTTGTTCTTTCAGCTTGATAAGAATTGATGCGAAAGTTTCCTTAAAAAAGCTGTCCATTCCCTTGGTCGGCTCATCGAGAAGCAGAATTTTCGGCTCAGTGAGAAGAACTTTTGCAAGCGCAACTCTCTGCTGTTCACCGCCCGATAAATCATATGGGTGATTATTCATAAGGTCTGTTATCTGACAGATTTCAGCAATTTTATTTATCTTATTTTTCTCTTTCATCATTTCTGAAAGTTCATCGTAAACTTTGTTTTTTACAAACAGACTTTTCGGATCCTGCGGAAGCATTGAAACACAGTTTCTGAAAAGTTCTCCCGATCTGAATTTATTCATCGGTTTACCGAAAATCTTGATTTTACCTCTGTAAGGCTTACAGATTCCGCAAAGTGATTTAAGCATTGTTGATTTACCCGCACCGTTTCCTCCGACGATAGCATAAATACTTCCTGATGGAACATCAAGGCTTACACCCCTTAAAATATCAGGAGTATCTTTTTCATATCTGAACCATAATTCTTTGAGCGACAACGCAGGATTTTCAATGTCTTCATCAATTTTTTTGCAAGGAATTTCCTTGATTTCGGGTTCGGTTGAAAATTCTTTGCTCAGCCATGATCTGCCTTCCCTGACAGTCAGTGGGCAATCATCTTTTCCGTCTGAATTATAGAAGACTCGAACAGGTGTGGGCATAGCGGTAAACATCGGATTGTTTTGCTCAAACAGCAATTTGCCAATATTTCTCGGTGAATCATCGGCAATGATTCTGCCTAAATCCATAACTACCGCTCTGTCAGCATAAGGGAAAATATCTTCCAGACGATGCTCGGTTATGATGACAGTTGTGCCAAGTTCCGTGTTTATTTTACGTACGGTATTAAGAAAATCGGATGCAGCAACAGGGTCAAGCTGACTTGTGGGTTCATCAAGAATGAGAACTTCGGGTTGCATTGCCATAATCGAAGCAAGATTAAGAAGCTGTTTCTGACCGCCCGAAAGAACAGAAACATCTCTGTGAAACCAATCCTGAATGCCAAAATAACAAGCCATTTCCGCAACTCGTGATCGCATTGTTTTCTGATCGCAGCCAAGACTTTCAAGACCAAACGCAAGCTCATGCCAGACCTTATCCGTCACAATCTGATCATCGGGATTCTGCATAACATAGCCGATTTTTGAGGACTGCTGACGGTTGTCAACTTCATTCAAAGCTGTGCCGTTAAAATATATTTCTCCTGTTCTTTTTCCGTGTGGAGTCAGAACGGTTTTCATGTGTCGCAGAAGTGTTGTTTTTCCGCTTCCCGATTTACCGCAGA
>JAZRJH010000073.1:0-13751 GCA_045645685.1 Acutalibacteraceae bacterium | reverse complement strand
TGAGATCAGCTGCTGTTGCAATGCCTGAATCAGCCTTGACAACAACTACCTGACGGTTTTCCATGTAGTTGTATGAGAAGTCAACCTTTTCTGAACGGACAACGCCGTCATCGTCAGGTGTGTTAGCTGTGAAGCCGTTCCATACGCAGTCGATTGTGTTTGAATCAAGGTCTGTGTATTTGCTGCTCCATTCGATTTCCTGGAAGATAACTTCATAACCGAGATTTGCGAAAACTGCTTCTGCAAGTTCTGTGTCAAAACCGACGAGCTTGCCGCTTTCGTCAAGGTAGTTCATGGGTTCATAAATTGTGTAACCTACAACAACTGTTTTTGTTTCTTCTGTGTTATCGGGTGTATTGGTTATAGTACCGGGTTCGTCGATGTTGCTGACATCGTTATTGCCGCCGCAAGCAGCAAATGAGAAGAGCATAAGTCCTGCGAGAATCAATGCGAGAATCTTTTTCATGATATTTACTCCTTTATTTTATTATTGTGTTATTACATTATCATATTAAAGTGCTTTTGTCAATAATTTTCGGAAAAAGAAAGGGAGTGATTGCTCACTCCCTGATATTATGCAGTTGCATCGGTACGGCTGTTATAAAGTTCGTAATAGAATCCTTGTTTTTCAATGAGTTCCGCGTGATTGCCTTGCTCAACAATATTTCCGTTTTTCATAACAAGAATAACATCTGCATTCCTGATGGTTGAAAGTCTGTGGGCAACGATGAAACTTGTTCTTCCCTCCATCATTGTTGAAAATGCTTTCTGAATGCGGATTTCCGTTCTGGTGTCGATTGAAGATGTTGCTTCGTCAAGGATGAGCATGGGAGGCAGGCAAAGCATAACTCTTGCAATGCAGAGAAGCTGCTTCTGACCCTGCGAAAGACCTGATGCTTCGTCGGAAATAACGGTGTCATATCCGTCGGGCAGACGCTTTATGAAGCTGTGTGCATGGGATGCCTTTGCGGCGGCGATGATTTCTTCGTCTGTTGCGTCGGGTTTGCCCATTGCGATGTTTTCGCGCACTGTGCCTTCCTTCAGCCATGTGTCCTGCAAAACCATACCGTAACTTTTTCTGAGACTTTCTCTTGTTGCGGAATTGATTTCAACACCGTCAACGCTGATTTCACCTTCGTCAACATCATAAAATCTCATAAGAAGATTGATGAGAGTTGTTTTTCCGCAACCCGTCGGCCCTACAACAGCAACTCTGTTGCCTTTTTTAACTTCAAGATTGAGATTTTTGATAAGTTCCTTGTCCTTCGAATATGAAAATGCAACATTTTCAAGAGAAACATTGCCGTCAACATTCTCAAAAACGTGAGCGTTTTCGTCATCGGAAGTCTGCGGCTTTTGTTCAACAAGTTCAAAAAGTCTTTCTGCGCAGGCGAGTGCGTTCTGAAGTTCGGCGATTACGCCTGATATTTCGTTGAAAGGCTTTGTGTACTGATTGGCATAGCTCAGGAAACACGAGAGACCGCCGACTGTTATTGCGCCGCTGACAGCTGCCAACGCTCCCGTAAGACCTACCGCCGCATAAACAACGCTGTTCACGAAGCGTGTGCACGGATTGGTGAGCGAGGAGAAGAAAATAGCCTTGCGTGAATATTTTTCGTATCTTTCGTTGATTTCATCAAATTCTTCAAGAGCTTTTTCTTCTCTTGAAAATGCGGTAACGAGCTTGCCGTTCCCCACATTTTCTTCAATGAATGCGGTTTGCTCGCCTCTTGTTTTTGATTGCAGCTGAAACATCGAGAATGTTCTTTTTGCTATGAATTTTGCAACGAAAAGCGAAAGGGGAGTAAGAATAACAACAACGATTGCTATCTTGTAGTTTATCGACAGCATGAATCCAAGTGTTCCGAGAATTGTGATAATGCCCGTGAAAAGCTGTGTGAATCCCATCAGGAGTCCGTCTGCAAACTGATCGGCATCGGAAATGATGCGGCTTACGGTGTCGCCCGTCGGCTTTGAATCGATATAGCTTAACGGAAGAATCTGGATTTTTTCCATTGCGGCGTTTCGGATATCTCTCACAACTCTGAAAGTGATGCGGTTGTTGAGCGTGTTCATTATCCATTGTGCAAGACCCGTTGCAAGCGCAAGGATACCGATTTGGTAAAGGAACGGAAGAAGTGCATCAAAATTCACCTTGCCGGGCGCAACGATTTCGTCAATTGCCTTGCCTGCAAGCACGGGAATATAAAGGCTTGATGCAACACTCATTGCTGCAAGAATGATTGAAACAAAAAGATGTATCTTATATCTTCCGACATAGAAAAGCACTTTTCTGACCGTGCTTTTATTCATGTTCTTTTTCATGCGATTTCCTCCCCGTCGAACTGCGAGAGATGAATTTCTCTGTAAACAGCGTTATTTTTAAGGAGTTCTTCGTGAGTGCCGACAGATGCAATTCCGTCGTCAAGAACGATTATTTTGTCTGCATTCATGATTGATGATGTTCTCTGCGAAACGATGAAAACTGTTTTTTCTTCCTGAGTTTCCGCTATCGCACGGCGCATGGCGGCATCTGTAGCGTAATCGAGTGCACTTGAACTGTCGTCAAGAATGAGTATATCGGATTTTTTCATAAGCGCACGGGCAACCGAAAGCCGCTGTTTCTGACCGCCCGAAAAATTTCTTCCGCCTTGCTCAACGGGAGTATCAAGACCTTGCTTTTCCAAAACAAAATCAAAAGCCTGCGCAAGTTTCAGAGCGTTGTTGATTTCTTCATCCGTTGCATCGGGGTTGCCCCAGAGCATATTGCTTCTGACCGTTCCTTTAAAAAGAACGGATTTCTGCGGAACAACGGCAATTTTTTCTCGGATTTCTTCGAGCGGGATATCGTTGATGTCATTGCCGCCGAGAAGAATTCTGCCCGAAGAGGCCTTGTAAAATGCAGGGATAAGATTGATAAGTGTTGTTTTGCCCGAACCGGTTGAACCGATTATGCCGACCGTTTCGCCTTTTCTGACCGAGAATGATATGTTTTCAAGTGAATTTTCGCCTGCGCCTGCATATGCGAACGAAACATTCTTGAATTCAACGATTGTGTCAGCGTTTCCGTCAAAACGGGAATCGCCTTTTAATCCGTCTTCCGTTTCAAGCTCAAGAACAGAGTTGATTCTGCCTGCGCAGGCAACGGATTTTGTAATGCTGATAATAAGACTTGCAAATTTTACAAGCTCAACAAGAATCTGCGACATATAGTTATAGAGCGCAACAACCGCACCCTGAGTTATTATCCCTGTTTCAACACGGATTGCGCCTGCATAAATCAGAACGGCAATTCCTATGTTGATGATAACACAGGTAAGGGGATTCATGAGTGCAGAGATTCTGCCCGTGTATTCCTGAATGAGAGTCAGAGCGTCGTTTCTTTCCTTGAATTCTTCAATCTGCTCATCTTCCTTGCAGAATGCCCTGATAACTCTTGCACCCGTGAGACTTTCTCTTGCGGTGCAAAGCACTTTGTCGAGCGCAATACGGACTTTTTTATAAAGCGGAATGCAGAAAAGCATGATTCCGAAAACAACAACCGAAAGTGCAGGGATAACAACAACAAAAGTAACTGCTGATTTAACATCAACCGTGAACGCCATAATCATCGCACCGATAACAACAAACGGTGAGCGAAGAAGCAGACGGAGGGTAAGGTTAAGACCGCTCTGAACGCTGTCCATATCACTTGTCATTCGTGTTATGAGCGTTGATGTGCCTGATTTATCAAGGTTTTCGTATGAAAGTCTGCCTATCTGTGCAAAAAGGGCGTGTCTGAGTCTTTTGGTGAAAGCAGTTGATGCCTGTGCGGAGAAATACTGTGCGGTAATTGAAAAAGCAAGACCCACCGCACCGAGCAGAATAAGCACTCCGCACATGGAGATTATGTATTTTTCGTCAGAATTTCCGATCCCTTTGTCGATGATTGATGCCACAACAAGCGGCACAAAAAGTTCAAGAATCGCTTCAAACATCTTGAATAACGGCGCAAGCACACACTGAAGCCTGCTGCCTTTGAGATAAACAAAAAGATTTTTCATGCTGTCATCCTTTTAAAAATTTTCATAATATTTTACCATATCCAAACAGCTTTGTGAAGTGCTTTTTATGATTTATTAATTTCCGATTAATTCTCTTTTGAAAAAATAAATGCTTTTTTGTATGATAATATTACTTTATATGATGTCTAAGGAGGACGGATAACAATGAAAGTTACAAAAGAAACTCATTTTGGTATACAGAGAAAAATCGTTGCAAATATGACTTCCGAAAGTTGGGAAACCATCCCTCATATTTCTTATATTTATGAGCCCGAAGTTTCAAGGTTTCTGGAAGTAGTAAAAGAGCTTAATGCTTCAGGCAAATTCCCCGTTAAAATCACAGTCAACACAATCATGCTCAAGGCGCTTTCCGAAGCATTCAAGGCAGCTCCCTGCCTCAATGCTCATATTGATTTCAACCGCAAGCTCGTAAGAGGAAAAATCACCGAGTTTGATGAAATTCATGTTTCAATGACATGGATTCTTCCCAACGGCGAAATGATGACTCTCAATCTTCATGATATCGGCAACAAGAATCTTGTTGAACTCACAGAATACATAGCTGATGTCGGCAGAAGAATCGGCAACACAGATCTTAACGAAGTTATGTTCTCCGTTTCAATGCATGACACAATCAAGAAGCTCAAGAAGGGCAAGATTGTTCAGGTTCTTCAGCGTCTTATCGGTTCAAAAACAGGTAAGCACAGAGTAAAGACTCTTTCAGGCAAAGCAAAGAAAGAATATAACAAAATTCCTGAAAGTGACAGACTCACAAAGTATGATATTGAGCAGGGAACGGTTACTGTTTCCAATATCGGCTCAGTAACAAGAGGTATCCCCGGCAGAGTTGCTCTTCTCTCAATCATTCCCCCTCAGGTATTTGTTGCCTGCATCGGAGCAGTTAACAAAAAGCCAGTTGTAAAGCAGGATGAAAATGGTAATGATATCATTGTTGTCGGCAACGAAATGCCCATCGACCTTGTTTTTGACCACAGAGCCTGTGACTTCGGCGACCTTGTTCCTTTTATCAACAGACTTGAGGATATCTTCAAGAATCCCGAGCAGATGTATAATTGGTAATGTTTAAGGACTGTTTCTTCGGAAGCAGTCCTTTTTGTTGACAAAATCCGATTTAAAAATTACAATTGATTTATCACAGATGAAAGGCGCTGAAATGATGAGCGATTTTTTCAATGTATATTATCAGCAGGGCGAAAATCCTGTTTTCTGTTACAGAAGCGGACTTGCCGTTTATGAAGAAACATTTTCAAACGGAGCTCTTCTTGCTTCGGGCAGCAATGCGGCAGGATATCCCCTGAATGTTCTTTCTAATTTTCCGTCAAGACTTAATCCCCTGCATTTTCATGAGCCGTCGGCTTTTAATATTGAAATCGACGGTCAGAGCATCGATTACGGTCTGAAGTTTGTTGATTTTCAGGCTCTTGAAACCGAAAATTCCACTCAGGCAATCCTGACTCTTGAAAGCGGAATAAAGCCAGTCAGAATAAACATCCACACAATCCTTGACGGCACACAGATGTTTACCCGATTCATTGAAATTGAAAATCTTTCCGATAAACCACTGAATCTCAGCCGCCTTTCTCTTATATCAGGCGGTCTTGAAACAATGGAAAGAGCGCAGTTTACAGCGGAAAACGATGTTGAAAAACTCTATTCCGTCGGTTATTTTGATAATGATAACTGGGGCAGGGAAGGTGAGTTTGCGTGGCATAATCTGACTGCGGGTGTCCACTCGGTAAATTACCGTTTCGGGCGTGACAGATTCGGTCATCCGCTTTGTTTTCTTCGTAACAACATAACGGGCAAGATGTATTTTTATCAGATCGGTTGGAGTGGTGGATGCAGATTCACCGCCGATCTTAATGCCGCAGCTGAAAGAAACTTCAGCACCCTTGCTTTCAAAGCGGAAATAACATCGCATAACCCCATGATTGTCATCAGCCCCCGTGAAACTTTCGTTTCGCCCGAAGTTCATGTGGGAATCATTGCAGGCGGTCTTGATGAAGCGGTTAATGAAATGCACAGCCATATCAGAAAATCCGTTCTCAATTCACCTTCTGCAGACCCCACAGCCTGCCTTGTGGGTGCAGGAATGGGGGCAGAGCATGATATGTCGGTTGAAACTTCAAAGGCATTCATTGATCAGATGGCTGAAATGGGTGCGGAAGTATTCATCGTTGATGCAGGCTGGGAATGTCCGCCCGATAAAGAAACCTCATGGGGAGAATATAACGGCATCAACATCCCCGATTCCGACAGATATCCGGACGGTATCGGCGAAGTCAGAGATTATTGCCACAAAAAAGGGCTCAGATTCGGGCTTTGGGTTGATATTGAGAATATCGGCAACAAAACCGAGATTTATAAAGCGCATCCCGAATGGCGAGGCAAAACGATTATCGGAAATCAAAGCGGAAATCTGCTTGATTTCAGTATTTCCGAAGCGGCGGAATGGGCTGAAAACGAGCTTGCAAGAATTATTTCCGAATATAAACTCGATTTGCTCCGTGTTGACCACAATATTTCATTCAGAGATTATTTCACAATAAGAAACGGTGAATGCACAAGCATCCGTCATATTCAGGCTGTCTATGATATGTATCGCAGACTCAAGCGCAGATTCCCCGATGTGATTTTCGAGAACTGTGCAGGCGGCGGAGCAAGAACGGATCTCGGCATGATGAAAAACTTCAACCACACATGGGTATCCGATTGGCAGAAAGCTCCCCGTTCCGTTGCTGTAACAAACGGAATGACAATGGCGCTTCCTCCCGAAAGAGTTGACCGTCTTTTTGCAGGAATGGGATGCCATGAAAACGGCTCGCTCGATTTCCACATGAGAAACTGTATGTTCGGTCATATGTCGCTCAATGTTATTTCACCCAAAACGGCACAGATAAATTCCGTTCAGATGGATTTTGTCCGCCGAAGTGTCGGTATTTACAAGAATTTTATCAGAAAATTTCTGCCCGACTCAAAGATTTATCATCACACACCTGAAACCGCAAAAACTCTTGAAAACGGATATTCTGTTCTTGAAATTTCTTCGGCAGACGGAACAAAAGGCGCAATTGCTGCATTTGCAATGTCTGCATCGGTCAGCAACAAACTCAACATTCTTCCCAAAGGAATAAATGCAGAGCTTACATACAGAATAACTCTTGACAACAGCGGTGCAACATTTGTTGCAAGCGGTTATGAAATTATGTCAAGGGGTATTGATGTGTATGTTCCGTCATCCCTTTCGTCGGAACTTGTTCTTTATGAAATAAATGGATAAAAACCTTAACTTCCTTGTGAAATGTCGCCCAAATGCTTTACAAATCGATTTTGATGTGATAGAGTTTTATTAAGAAAAAATTGGAGGTTGAAAAAATGTCAAAGAAAAAATTTGATGTCGGCGAAGGCATCTATGATGCCAAGCAGCTCGGCTATCCACAGATGGGTGTGCTCGGTGTTCAGCATATGTTTGCTATGTTCGGTGCAACAGTTCTTGTCCCTGCACTTACAGGGCTGAGCGTTTCTGCAACTCTTCTTTTTGCAGGTCTCGGTACACTTCTCTTCCATTTCCTTACAAAGGGTAAGGTTCCCGCGTTCCTTGGTTCATCATTTGCTTTTATCGGCGGTTATGCAGCGATAACAACCATCGGTGCAGATGAAGCAGGCAATGCAATCAGCGACTACAGCCTTCTTCCTTATGCTTGCTTCGGCGTTGCTTGTGCAGGTGTTCTTTATCTTGTTCTCGCAGCTCTTATCAAGGCTTTCGGTGCAAAGAAAGTCATGAAATTCTTCCCGCCCATCGTAACAGGCCCCATTATCATTGCAATCGGTCTCACTCTTTCATCAAGTGCAATCAGTAACTGCCAGGCAAACTGGCTTGTTGCCGTTGTTGCAATCGCAATTATCATTATCTGCAACATCTGGGGCAAGGGTATGATCAAGATTATTCCCATCATGCTTGGTGTTCTCGGCTCATCCGCAGTTGCAGTTGCCCTTCATTTCACAGGCGTTATGGAAACTCTCGATCCTGCAAAGCTCGAGGCTTTCAAGTCTGCTGATTGGATTGGTCTTCCTTTCCAGATGGAGGATACAGTTTTCGGTATGTTCGCAGGCGATTTCGACAAGAATCTTCTTGTTTCCGCTGTTATCACAATCATGCCCATCGCTCTTGCAACAATGGTTGAGCATATTGGCGACATCTCGGCTATAAGCTCAACATGTAAGAAGAATTACATTGCAGACCCTGGTCTCCACAGAACTCTTCTCGGTGACGGTCTTGCAACAATTCTTGCTTCTCTCTTCGGCGCACCTGCAAACACAACCTACGGCGAAAACACAGGCGTTCTTTCGCTCTCAAAGGTTTTCGATCCCAAAGTTGTAAGAATTGCAGCTTATCTTGCAGTTATCGTTTCATTCTCACCCAAATTTGCTGCTCTTGTAAGCCTTATGCCCACAGCAACAATCGGCGGTGCATCACTTGTTCTTTACGGTATGATTTCTGCGGTCGGCGTAAGAAACATTGTTGAAAACAAGGTTAACTTCGAAAACACAAGAAATGTTATCATCGCCGCTCTTATCCTTGTTCTTTCAATCGGTATCAACTATGCAGGCGCAATTCAGATTCCCGTCGGTTCGGTTACAATCAGCCTTTCAGGTCTTGCAGTAGGCGCTCTTGTCGGTATCATACTCAATGCAATTCTTCCCGGTAAGGATTATGAATTCGGTTCGGATGAAAAAGGCGACAAGTCAGTTAATTTCAAAGTATAATCTAATTTAGAATTATCAAGGAGCAGGATTTGATTTCTGCTCCTTTTTTGTTGTCTATATAACCAAAAACAGATACGGATAACTGTGGGTAATTCACAAAAAAATATTGCAGTATTGAAAAAAAGTTAATAGTATGTTAATATATCATAGATAATTTATTATATTAAAGATAAGGAGAGATTACATGGCATCCGAATCAACTGCTAAGGTTGTTGAAGAGAAGGCACCAAGCGCCGTTCCCAAGGACAGACGTTATGTCGGCTCAAAAGAAACCTTTGCATACATACTCGATGATATTGCGCAGAGCTTTAATATCGGTAAGTATGACGACGTTTTCAAGATGAACATCCTCAAAATCGATCTTGTTCTTCAGTCGGTCACAAACGGTATTATCAGCGTATGGGATATCATCAACGACCTTTTTCTTGCAACTATCGTTGACAAAACCCGTACAAGATGGGGTAAATTCAAACCCTGGCTTGTAGTTTATGCTGTTCCCGGTGTTTTCCTGACTGTTGTTTACTGGGCTCTTCCCATCTTTATGGGAACAGACGGTATCGGTTCCAATATTCCGAGATTCGCTATCTATCTGTTATTGCAGATTTTCTCCAACCTTGCAGGTTCGCTTATTGCGATTGTACGCCAGGGTATGACATCAACCATTACTCCGAATATTATTGACCGAACAAGACTTATCACTTCCGCAAACCTTCTTTCAGGTTTTGTTGAAAAAGCGCCCGAAATCCTTATGGGTCTTCTGATTGATATTTATATCAACAGCCCCGCAAAGCAGGCACTTGAACTTACCAACCCCGATATGTATCAGGCAGGTTACAACAGAATGTTCGTTCTCGGCGGTATTATCACCGCACTTGTATCCGGTCTTTTCGCTCTCTTCTATGCATTCGTTGCAAAAGAAAGAGTTATGCAGACAATCGACCGTCCCAGCGTATTCGGCGGTATCAAATCAGTTATTACTAATAAGCCTCTTCTTCTCATCACTCTTTCCGAGTTTCTCGGCGCATTCAGCCTCAACTCAGGCACAAACCTTTACTACATCGAAGTTCTTAACCTTGCATCAATGTCAACTATCGTTGGTATTCCCGGTGCGGTTGTTTCACCCATTTCTTATTCATACGTTCCCTGGGCACGTTCCAAGTTCTCGACCAAAGCTCTGTGGATTGCAGGTTCCCATGTTGACAGCGTTCTGATGCTCGGTGTTTACCTTGCAGGTAAGTTCATCAAGGTTGGCGGAAAGAACGGTTACGAAAGCCTTGCGGTTATGATTCCCGCATTCATGATTCGTGAAACTATCTGGATGTTCTTCTGGGGCATCAGAAAAGTTATTCCCGAAGAAATGAGAAACGAAGCTATTGACTACGGCGAATGGAAGAACGGCTTCCGTTCCGAAGGTATGACAGGTGTTGCGAAGGGTCTTATCACCAAGATGGTTAACAGCGTTAAGGGTGTTATCCAGCCTCTTCTCTTCAAAGCATTCGGATACGATAACACAAAGAATCAGGGCGCTCAGACTCCCGAAGCACGTTACGCTCTCTTCTTTATGTGTACTCTTCTTCCTGTTGTTACAGGTATTCTCAGCGTTGTTCCTCAGCTCTTCTACGACCTTCAGGGCGAAAAGAGAGAGAGAATGTATATGGAACTCCGTGAAAGACGTAAGGCAATTGCTGCCGAAGTCAAGGAATTCAATGACGCTGCCGGCGAAGAAACAAAAGAATAATAACAAACAAAACCCCGACCTTAAAAGTCGGGGTTTTTGAACAGAATTTTTATGGAACAGATATTTGAAAAAATCGAAAAGATTATTGCCGAGAATCCGAGAGCTGTTATCGGTATCGACGGTCAATGCGCATCGGGAAAAACCACTCTTGCCATTGAAATTGCCGATAAGTTCAATGCGCAGATTATACATATGGATGACTTTTTTCTGCCTTTTGGTATGCGTTCAAACGAAAGACTCTCAGAAACGGGCGGAAATGTCCATTATGAGCGTTTTAACGATGAAGTGGTATCGGGACTCGAAAAAGGTGACAAATTCGCTTACAGAGCCTTCTGCTGCAAAAATGGCACATATGCCGAAATAAAGGAGCTTTCGAACGATTTGCCTATCATAATCGAAGGTGCATATGCCTTCCATCCCAAGATAAAAATGAGCTTTGATTTTAAGATTTTTCTCAAGGCGGATTACGAAAAAAGGCTTGAACGAATCCGTCAAAGAAACGGGAGCGAAATGCTTGAAATATTCAAAGCAAAGTGGATTCCGCTTGAGGATAAATATTTCAGCGAATTTTCAATCGAAGAGAAATGCGACATAATAAAATACACATAAAACAAAACAGACCGAAAATTATATTTCGGTCTGTTGTTTTATTCTTTTTAATTATTCTGCAAAGCCTGATTCAACAAGTTTAACAAGTTCATCAACAGCAGTTTCTTCATCGGGGCCACCTGCGATAATGCGGATGTTTGTGCCACCCATGATACCGAGTGAAAGAACACCAAGAAGGCTCTTTGCATTTACTCTGCGTTCTTCTTTTTCAACCCAGATGGATGATTTGAATTCATTTGCCTTCTGAATGAAGAAGGTTGCAGGACGTGCATGAAGTCCAACCTGATTCTGAACAGTAACGTCTTTTACATACATAGTTATATATCTCCTACGTTGAAATTTTCTTGTTAGCACATTATTTATTATATCATAAAACTTTGCTTCGTCAACATTTTCAACAGCAGTTTTGATGCTTTCGGCAATAATTCGGCTTGTCGGCCAAAGTGAAGGCAATCATAAATTTTTGTTTTGTTGAAATTGACTATAAACAAAATAGAATTTTCGTATAAGAGGATTTCAGAAGAACCATTTACTATTATCCGCACAAGATAAAAGCAATATTCGTGATTCCTCTTGCCTCTTATATTAGCACATTCTCTCATTGCTGTATATTTTAATTCCGAGGGAACTAAAAGTCAATGTACAAAAGTGATATTGTTTTCGGGGGATTACATGGCTTTGTTATCATTTTCAACAAAAAAATCAGCTTTTTTTCGGCAAATTGCTAAAAAAGAAAAGGAAACAAGGTGTTGCTTGCCTTGTTTCCTTGGTTTTTATCAGCCTAAAACATATATTTTAACGTTTCTGTTGCCCCATTCGCGGCACATTGCTTTGTTATCCATGTAAAGATCGATGTCCGTGTTGCCCATTTCAACAAATCCGCCTGTGTCAGCGGCAATGCAGTAGCCGTAAACATAAGTTCCGTCGGCAGAAACAACATAGAGTTCTGTGCCGTAAGGAATTTCTTTGGGGTCAACCGCAATATGACCGGGCATGGGAGTTCTGCCTGTTGAAGTTTCAGGGTCGCCTGTGTAAGCAGTTGCTTTGCCTGAAATGCAGTACTTATAATTAACGGGAACACCGTTTTTGTTAAGTTTCACATCTGAAGGTACTTTAAGATCAGAGATTGCTTCGCCGTTGTTCTTGAAATCGGAAAGAGCTTCTCTCTTCTTTGTGCCTATCTTCTTGACTTCGTTTATAGGCTTCTGAATAACCTTTTCTCTTGTGAAAACGGTTTCTTCAAGTTCACCTTCAACATACTTTTCTGTGTAGATAGCATATTTTTCGCCGTTAACGCCTTTGGAAACAATCTTTTCCTCGCCAACGTACATTGAGCTGTCTTTTATGATTTCGGTTTCGTAGGGTATTTCCTGAATTTCACTCTTGAGATCATACTTAACTCTGAAAATTCTGATTTTTGTGAATTTGTTGACCTTTGTGTCAAGAGAGGGGAAAACAATGTCGTTTTCGCCAACTTCAATATCAGCCTTTTCAAGTGCATCAGCAACGGTGCCTTTTGCAACATAAACCTTTTTGCTTTCGCCGTCAGCTTCAACATCAACGCCAAAAGCTCTCTTGATGAAAACCTTCATGCCGTCAAAGATACCTTCGGAAGGATTTGCGCCGATTTCATCATCGTTGCCGAAAATGAATCCTTTTTTGCTGAGCATACCGCCGAGTGTTTCGTCATGACCGAGGAAGTAAGAAATTACTCCGCCGTCATCAACTCTGACAAGCTTTGCTTTTTTGATAACGATTGTGCCGCCTTCTTCAGCGCTGAATTTCTTGGTGTTGATTTCGTCGCTGATATCAAGGTCGAATCCTGCTGCCTTGACAATGGCATAGGGGTCTGTTTCTGCGGTAGATATGCTTACTGATTTTTCTCCGTCTGTTACAGTAACTTTGTTAACGGCATTTGTTGTTGCGAACGCCGTGAAAGTTACGGAGCAAATGAACATAACCGTGATAACCGCAGTCAGAAGTTTGAAGCTGCGCTTACGGGGAGCTTTGCTCTCGGATAATGAATTGGTAATCATAAAAATCTCCTTATTTTTGCGCATTAGTAGTTTTTTGGTTTGTCCCTTTTGACATGAATTTGGGGTAAGCCTCGATTTCCTTTTGTGCAACGGGTGACATTATATTGTCAAAAGTTTAATTTGTCAAATTTTTTTGAAATGATTTTTTGTTCAAATTGCACAAGTGAATTAACAAAAATTCCCAAATCGCAATAAGTGAAACTTCCGACACTTGTTTGTTTTTGTCAAAACATGGGAATTTGTTTGTGAAAAACAGAAAAAGTTACAAATGGTTACAAAACGGTAAAAAACAGTTACATTTTTCTAAAACAGAAAAATACAGGCATAATACTCAAGATTGTTTCAGGAATAAAATGCCTGCAAATATAATATTATCAGGAAATCACACTTTAATTCTATGAATTTCAGAATCGTCATATGACAAAAAGACCGATATCCCTGCTGAGTGCAGAAATATGGGTCAAAGATATTATATATTATATAGTATTATTAATATACATTATATATAGATTTTGCAATCGGTAAAAAGCGATTTTT
>JAZRJH010000072.1:0-4752 GCA_045645685.1 Acutalibacteraceae bacterium | reverse complement strand
TGATAAGGCTGATATCCTTCATTTCATTTTCGGCAATAGCACCCGTGATTTGCTGAAGAAGAGCGAGCGGTTCGTCAACAAACTCATCTTTTTTCTCATCTTCGCCGATAACATCAAATGCCGCAGTTTCACCCGTTTTGGCTTCATAGGGAACCGCACCGACAACGAGCGCAACATCAGCAGGTCTGTTGCCCGTGATTTCAAGAACTTTGAGATTGCTGTCGGTCAAAGCATAAAGACCGTTTGACATTCCGATTGCATACGCTTTTTCGGTTGTTTCGTATCTGATTATAATTTCATCGGGAAGTTTCTTTGTTATCTGAACTTCATCGGTATAAGGAAGTGTTTTTTCAATATTTTCAGCCGCTTCATCAAGGTCTGCAAAAAGCAGGTTTTTTCCGAGAGTTATTCCGCTTGCCGATACAATTTCTTCATTTGAATATGCACTTGTGCCTTCAACCGTAAACGATTTCACTCTGAATAAAGTCAGAATAAGAATCGGGCTTACAAATATAGTCAGCACAAGCAAAAACCCGACGGCAACAATTGCTTTTCGGATGTTTCTTTTTCTTTTGAGCTGTTTGATTCTGATTTGTCTTTCTTCCGGAGTCAGTCTTCTTGTTGCTCCCGTCTGATTATTTTCCATATCTGTTCTTACCCCACCGTTTTCATTCTCTTTTTATTTCCGCACCAAGCTGTGCAAGGCTTTTTTCAAGCGCTTCGCACCCTCTGTCTATATGATGGATTTCATCCACAACCGTTATACCTTCCGCTCCGAGAGCGGCAACCGCCAATGCACATCCGCCACGCAAATCGGTTGACGATACATTTGCGGCATAAAGTTTTTTCACACCTTCTATAACGGCAATCCTGCCGTCTTCCACTCTTATATCCGCACCCATTTTTATAAGCTCGGGCACGTGTCTGAATCTGTTTTCAAATATTTTTTCGCTTATAACGCTTGTGCCGTCTGCTTTTGAGAGCATCGCCATTATAATTGCCTGCGAATCCGTAGGAAATCCGGGATACGGCATTGTGGCAACAGATTTCACTCTTGAAAGTCTTTCGGACGCTTTTATAACAAGCTCATTGTTTTTTATCCCGATTTCACACCCTGCCGCTTCAAACACGGGAATCACGGGTGAAAGATGCTCTGCATTGACTCCGCTGACAGAAATTCTGCCGCCTGCGGATGCTGTGCACGCCATGAATGTTGAAGCAACGATTCTGTCAGGGATAACTGTATGCTCCGTTGAGTTGAGCTTTCTCACAGGATTTATTCTGATAACGCTCTGCCCCGCACCGTAAATTTTTGCTCCGCATGAATTGAGAAAATCCGCAAGATCAACAATTTCAGGCTCCCTCGCCGCATTTCTTATAACCGTTTCGCCTTTTGCACCCATAGATGCAATCATGATATTTTCTGTTGCGCCCACGCTCGGGAATGCAAGGGTGATATTTGCACCGCAAAGATTATCCGTTGCACACTCAAGCACTCCGCCCGTTTCGTTTATATAAACATTCATCTTACGAAGTGCCGACAGATGAAGGTCAATCGGGCGCAGACCTATTTCGCATCCGCCCGGTGACGAAACACACGCCGCACCGAACTTTGCAATCAAACCGCCGAGAAAAACGATTGATGAGCGCATTTCTCTCATGAGCTTTTCGGGAATTCCGAAACAATTCGCCTTTGTTGAATCAACAATAACGGTATGCCCTTCACGACTGACTTTGCAGCCGATATGCTCAAGTATTCTGAGTGCCGCCGTAACATCAGTCAAATCGGGACAGTTATGTATCACACTTATTCCGTCAACAACCGTGCAGGCGGAAAGAATCGGCAAAACGCTGTTTTTTGAACCTTGCAAATCAATTTTTCCGCAGAGTTTTTTGCCGCCGTTTATAATCAGTTTTTCCATCTTACACACTCCTTGCTATGTTCCCATATTATTCAAGGAGTATCCGTCAGGTGATTATTTTATTATTTCACAAAGGGTATCATAAATTCTTGCAGTTGCATCGATAACCGCCATATCTTTTGCGCATTTACCGATATTTCCGAGCTTTTCTCTGTTATTTATAAGCTCGTTTACATTTTTCGTAATCGAATCTGCATTGAGATTTTTCTCTTCAAGAATAACCGCCGCACCGTTTTCAACAAGTGCCATCGCATTGTGATACTGATGGTTTTCGGTTACATAAGGCGAAGGAATGAGTATCGACGGCTTTCCGAGTGCCTGAAGTTCACTCAAAGTGCTTGCACCTGAACGGCAGATAACAAGGTCAGCCGCAGGAAGGCACTTGGGAATATCGATATACTCAACTATTTTTATGTGGTCATTCTTTGCAAGGTCAACGCCTTTTTCAACGAGCTCTTTTTTGAAATTCTCGCTGTTTTTGCCCGTTGCATGAAGAAATACACAGTCATTGTCCTTATATTTATTGAGAATAAGGCTCATGATTGCATCGTTGACGGGTTTTGCGCCGAGACTGCCGCCCATTGAAAGAATAAGGGGCTTATTATCCGCAATATTCATTTCCGCACGGGCAAACTCTCTGTCTCCCTTAAGGATATCGCCCCTGATGGGAAGACCCGTAAGAACACAAGGGTTCTTTGATTTGATATATTTTTCCGCCTGAATTGCGGTGAGCATTACTCTGTCAACCTTGCCGGCAAGAGCTTTGTTTGTGACACCGGGGAAAGCGTTCTGCTCATGCACAGCAGTGGGGATGCCCATTTTTGCCGCCATACGAAGAACGGGACCGCTTACATATCCGCCGAAGCCGATTACAAGATCCGGCTTGAAATCCTTGATGATTTTCTTCGCCTGCGATGATGATTTAAGAAGTTTGAGAAGAGTTCCGACATTGTGTTTTATCGCATTCAGAGAAAAACTTCTCCAGAATCCGCTGATTTCAATTGTACGAAGCTCATAGCCAGCTTCGGGAACAAGTCTTGCTTCCATTTTATCGGCTGTTCCTACAAAAACAATTTCTGCCGAAGGATGCTTTTCTTTTATGTAACCTGCGGTGCCGAGAGCGGGATTGATATGACCGCCCGTGCCGCCGGTTGCGATAAGAATCTTTTTATTATCAAACATTACTTTGTCTTCCTTTCGCTGTTTCTTGAAACTGCAAGCACCATTCCCATTTCAACAAGAAGCATAACAAGCGATGTGCCGCCGTAGCTGAAGAAGGGAAGGCTGATACCCGTGTTGGGAACGGTTGATGTTACAACCGCTATATTGAGAGCCGCCTGCAATCCGACCTGAAAACTTATACCCATAGCAAGCATTGCTTCATATCTGCTTCTTGCACGAAGACCGATGATGAATCCTCTGCCCACAAGAAGAACAAAGAGCAAGATGATAAGAAACGCCCTTGCAAATCCGAGTTCTTCGCAAACAACTGCAAAAACGAAGTCATTCTGCGGTTCGGGAATATACATATGCTTCTGCTTTGAATTGCCGAATCCGAGACCGAAAAGACCGCCCGAGCCGATTGCATAAAGCGACTGCAGACTCTGCCATCCCGAACCCGTTGCTTCATCACTTGTGAGTTCTTCACCGGTGAGAAGTTTGAGCCAGATACGGATTCTTTCGCTCGCATAACCTTCAAGGAATTTATCCGCATTGAGAACAAACCAGATACCTGCTATCAGAATCAGAGCACCGATTCCTGCATAGAAATACCAGGGAATTCTGATTCCGCCGAAATACATTGTTGCAATACCGATGCCGGCAATAAGAAGAGTTCCTGAAACATGGTTTTCCTTATAGACAAGCAGACATACAAGACCGATTACCATAATATAAGGAACCATTGCCCACGCTGTTTTTTCAACCCATTTGTGATAGCGTTCCATACTGAAAGCAAGGAACATAACAATGGCAAGTTTTGCTATTTCCGAGGGCTGAAACGTTCCTACAAGCGGAACGGAAATCCATCGTTTGAACTGTTCTTTACCGGGAATTACCGTGGGATTTATGAGAACATAAACGAGAAGAAGCAATGCAATAACAAGCACAAATGACGATGCATTTCTGAAAACATCAGTTTTTATGCGGGAAACAATAAGCATCAGCGTCAAGCCAAAAACCGCATAAAGAACCTGTTTCTTAACATAGAAAAACGGGTCATTTTTTGCATCGGCATCATACCATGCATTAACATAGCTTGCAGAAAACATCATAATGATTCCGATTGTGAGAAGTGCAATAACAAGAGCAAGAAAAGTTATGTCCATAGAGCCTTTCGAAAACAAATCTTTCGGCTTTTTCTTGCCTGTAAATATATCTTTCACGAGATAAAAAATCCCGAAATGAGCCAAGAATTCACTTTTGATTATTGAACTGTCCAAGCTCCACACTCCTTTCTAAATATATCTTCCGTAATACATCACGGCAACAGCCGCCACTCCGCCGAGTAAGTTCAGCGCCGTAAAGGTCAGAACGATTTTCTTATCACTCCAACCGATTAATTTGAGATGATGCTGAACGGGTGCATTCCTGAGCAAAGGTATGCCGCCCGTTTTCTTATAATAAACTATCTGAAGAATGTTGCTTGCTCCGATCACAAAATAAGAAAGTCCTGCCAAAAGAAGTATCAGCGGACATCCGAGTGCATACGAAACAGCAACAATCATGCCGCCAAGAAACATTGTCCCTGTTTTTCCGATGCGGATTTTAATAAATTTTATATTCCACAGCATCAGACCGATGCAAGCACCGAGCAATGCGGCAGACATCA
>JAZRJH010000071.1:0-6849 GCA_045645685.1 Acutalibacteraceae bacterium | reverse complement strand
GATTCCTTAATCATGTTTGCACCGATTATTCCGAGAAGAACAAAGGCAACCCAGTGGTCAATTTTAGTTATGTAAGCCTCAAAGGTTGAGCCGAGAAAATAACCGATTGCGGGCATGAGTGCCTGGAATCCGCCGAACCATAAGCCTGCTTTTGCCATTTCCTTTATTCCCGCTTTTTTAACAGAAAGTCCCTTGCAGATTGCAACTGCAAATGCGTCGATGGAAAGACCGACGGCGATTATAAAAAGCTCTGTCAAAGACATTATAATTTCCTCCGAGAAAAATGAAAATTTCCGATTAAAAATTATTCTATCATGCAACAAAACGGTTTGTCAACGCTAACCTTATCTTTCAGCGGTAACAACAAAATAAATGTAATATTATTAACCAATTTTTATATAAAAAGTATTGAAAATATATATTAAAGTATAGTATAATTCTCTGTGATATCAATAAAAGGAGGATAACCATGAAAAAAGTCGGAATTATCATGGGAAGCGACAGCGATTTGCCTGTTGTTGAAAAAGCAATAAACACCCTTGCGGAGTACGGAGTACCTTATGAGGTTCACGTATATTCAGCTCACAGAACACCCGAGCAGTCCAAGGATTTTGCACAGAATGCAAAGAACAACGGTTTCGGCGCAATAATTGCAGCCGCAGGTAAGGCAGCCCATCTTGCAGGAGCAGTTGCAGCCAATACTACCCTTCCTGTTATCGGTATACCCGTAAAATCATCAACTCTTGACGGCATGCACGCACTTCTTTCAACCGTACAGATGCCTGCAGGTATCCCTGTTGCAACGGTTGCTATTGACGGTGCAGTTAATGCCGCTTTGTTGTCTATACAGATTCTTGCAGTATCGGATGATGAGCTTGCAAAGAAGCTTGCCGATGCAAGAGCAGCTGCAACCGAAAAGGTTCTTGCTGCAAACGCAAAGATTGAAGAAAAGTTTAATAAGTAACTCTACTCGGAGGTAAAATCTATGGGAGGATTTTTCGGCGCAACATCAAACAGAGATGTTGTTCTGGATGTGTTTTTCGGTGTTGACTACCATTCGCATCTCGGCACTCGCAGAGGCGGTATGGCGGCGGTCAATGAAGAAAAAGGTTTTCAGAGAGATATTCATAACATTGAAAACTCTCCTTTCCGCACAAAGTTTGCGGGAATAACGGACGAAATGCACGGCAACGCCTGCATCGGCTGTATCAGCGACAGCGATCCTCAGCCCATTCTCATCCGTTCAAATCTCGGCGTTTATGCGATAACAACGATCGGTTGTATCAACAATGCCGATGAACTTATAGAAGAGTTTCTTTCACTCAGCGGCGGTCATTTCACAACGATGACTTCGGGCAAAATCAATGCAACAGAGCTTGTTGCGGCGCTTATCAATCAGAAGGATAACTTTGTTGACGGTATCCGCTTTGCTCAGGATAAGATTGACGGTTCAATCTCAATACTCATTCTTCTTGAAGACGGAAGTATCATCGCCGCAAGAGATAAGGTCGGCAGACTTCCCATTCTTATCGGCAAGGACGGAGACGGCAGATGTGTTTCGTTTGAATCGTTTGCATTTGAAAAGCTCGATTATATATTCGAAAAGGAACTCGGTCCTGCAGAAATCGTAAGAATTTATCCCGACAGAGTCCACACTCTTGCAGAGCCCAAAGAAAAGCTCAAAATCTGCGCTTTTCTCTGGAGCTACTACGGCTACCCCACCGCAAGATACGAGGGAGTCGGCGTTGAAGCAATGAGAACCAAGAACGGCGCTGTTATGGCGAGGGAAGATAAAGCAAAAGGTCTTTGCGACGGCATCGACTATGTAAGCGGCGTTCCCGATTCGGGCACACCCCATGCAATCGGCTATGCAAACGAAAGCGGAATTCCCTTTGCAAGACCTTTTATCAAATACACTCCCACATGGCCCAGAAGTTTCATGCCCACAAATCAGAGTGAGCGCAACAAGGTTGCAAAGATGAAGATGATTCCCGTTCATGACCTTATTCAGAACAAGAGCCTTCTCTTTGTTGACGACTCAATCGTAAGAGGAACTCAGATGCGCGAAACCATAGATTTCCTTTATACACACGGTGCAAAGGAAGTGCATATGCGCTCTGCCTGTCCGCCGATTATGTACGGATGCAAATATCTCAACTTCTCACGAAACACCTCAGACGATGACCTCATTGCAAGACGTGTTATTCACGACCTTGAGGGTGCAGAAGGAGATAAATATATCGATGAATATTGCGATGCTTCAACCGAAAGAGGCAAGAAGCTGCGCGAAATCATCTGCAAGGAACTCAAACTCACAACTCTCGGATATCAGTCAATTGCAGGTCTTGTCGAAGCAATCGGACTTCCCGAGGATTGTGTATGCACTTACTGTTGGAACGGCAAAGGCTAATGTCTGACTGCCGTTAAAGGCGACAGACATACAAAAAACTTGCAGGAAATAATTTATCAGAAAAATTATGATGTAAAAAATGTGAATTTCACAGGAGGAATATATTATGGAAAAAAGCTTCAGCGAAAGCTACGCAGCAGCAGGCGTTGATATTACTGCCGGCTATAAATCCGTAGAGCTGATGAAAAAGCACGTTGCAAGAACCCGCAACGAGGGTTGTATTGATGAGGTAGGCGGCTTCGGCGGTTGCTTTGACCTCTCCTGCATTGCAGGTATGGAGCATCCTGTTACCGTTTCAGGTACACATGGCTGCGGCACAAAAGTTAAGCTTGCAATCGTTATGGATAAGCACGATACAATCGGCATTGATGCCGTTGCTATGTGTGTAAACGACATCATCTGTGTCGGTGCAAAGCCTCTCTTCTTCCTTGACTATATCGCTTGCGGCAAGAACTACCCCGAAAAAATTGCTGAAATCGTAGGCGGTGTTGCAGAGGGCTGTGTTCAGTCAGGCTGTGCACTCATCGGCGGTGAAACCGCAGAGCATCCCGGTCTTATGCCCGAGGAGGATTACGACCTTGCAGGCTTCGCAGTAGGCGTTGTTGACAAGCCCAAGATGATTGACAACAGTAAGATGGCTGTGGGCGATGTTGTTATCGCTCTTCCCTCAACGGGTATTCACTCCAACGGCTTCAGCCTTTGCAGAAAGGTATTTGATATTGACAATAACAACTCCGAGCTTTATGTTGCCCGTGAGGAGCTTGGCGGCAAGTCAATTGCAGAGGCTCTTTTAGTACCCACCAGGATTTATGTAAAACCCGTTCTCGCTCTTATTGAAAAGGTTGCAGTCAAGGGTATTTCACATATCACAGGCGGCGGCTTCTATGAAAATATTCCCAGAAGCATTCCCGACGGACTCTGTGCAAAAATTGACAAGTCCGCTGTTAAGGTGCTTCCCATCTTTGATGTAATCGCAAAGTGGGGTAACATTCCCGAAAGAGATATGTATAACACCTACAATATGGGCGTTGGTATGAGCATCGTTGTTCCCGCAGATGAGGTTGAGCTTTCACTTTCAGTCCTCAAGGAAAACGGCATCGACGCTTACGTTATCGGCGAAATCATCAAGTCAGACGAAAAGGTAGTTATTGCATAAGGAGGATATCACAATGGGCGGAGGTATATGGTTATTTGCTCTTGTTCCATTAGCGATACTTTATATTGTTGACCAAGAACTCGGAACAGATATTCTCGGAATGTTTGAGGGATATTTCGAAACCAACCCTGAGCTTGTTGAACAACTTAAAGATTTTTCGGTCAACTCGATTAATTCACTTTTTTGTGTTATGAGATCTTTAGGATTAATGTAAAAGGAGAAAACTATGAACAAAGCTCGCATTGCCGTTCTTGTTTCGGGCGGCGGAACAAATCTTCAGGCGCTGATTGACGCTCAGGCGGCGGGAATTATCAGCAGCGGTGAAATAACCCTTGTTATTTCCAACAAAGCAGGCGCATATGCGCTTGAAAGAGCCGCAAAGGCAGGAATCAGAACCGAAACCGTGCTCAAAAAAGAAACTCCCGATTTTGAAGGAAAACTTATTGAGCTTCTCGACGGCGGCGGAATTGACCTTATCGTTCTTGCGGGCTTTATGAGTATTCTCTCCGAGAGATTCACAAATCACTATAAAGACAGAATAATCAACGTTCACCCCTCACTTATTCCGTCATTCTGCGGCGAAGGCTTCTACGGTCTTCGTGTGCACGAAGCGGCACTCGGCTACGGTGTCAAGGTGACGGGTGCAACGGTGCATTTTGTTAACGAAATCCCCGACGGCGGACGCATCATCATGCAGAAAGCCGTTGACATAGAGCCTGACGATACTCCCGAAACACTCCAGAAGCGTGTTATGGAGCAGGCAGAATGGATAATTCTTCCGCAGTCTGCGGAAAAGGTATGCAAAGAAATTTTGGAGGCAAAAAAATGAAGGTTCTTGTAGTCGGCGGCGGCGGACGTGAACACGCCATCATAAAAAAGCTCAAAGAAAACAAAGAAATCGAAAAAATATATGCACTTCCCGGTAACGGCGGCATGGCTGCCGATGCGGAATGCGTTGCAATCGGTGCAAAGGATATTCCCGCAATCGTTGATTTTGCAAAGAACAACGATATCGGTTTTGCAGTTGTTGCACCCGATGACCCCCTTGTTCTCGGTGCGGTTGATGAACTCTCAAAGCTCGGAATTCCCTGCTTCGGACCCGAAGCAAAGGCAGCTATCATTGAAGGCAGCAAGGTTTTCTCCAAAAACCTTATGAAGAAATACGGCATTCCCACAGCGGCTTATGAAGTGTTTGACGATGCAGACAAAGCTCTTGCTTATCTTGAAAGCGCACCTATTCCCACCGTTATCAAGGCTGACGGTCTTGCACTCGGCAAGGGCGTTATCATTGCGATGACCCGTGACGAAGCAAAGGATGCAGTTGTTTCCATTATGCAGGACAAGCAGTTCGGCGAAAGCGGAAATCAGATTGTTATCGAAGAATTCCTTGAAGGTCCCGAAGTTTCCGTTCTTTCATTCACCGACGGCAAGACAGTTGTTCCGATGATTTCTTCAATGGACCACAAGAGAGCAAAGGACAACGACGAAGGTCTTAACACAGGCGGTATGGGAACAATCGCTCCCAACCCCTATTACACCGCAGACATTGCAGACAGATGCATGAAGGAAATCTTCCTTCCCACAATCAATGCAATGAATTCCGAAGGCAGAACATTCAAAGGATGCCTTTATTTCGGACTTATGATAACAAAGAACGGCCCCAAGGTTATCGAATATAACTGCCGTTTCGGTGACCCCGAAACTCAGGTTGTTCTTCCTCTTCTTGAAAGCGACCTTTTCGAAATCATGAAGAGCGTTGCGGCAGGAACTCTTACCGAAGAACAGGTTAAGTTCAGCGAAAAGAGCGCTTGCTGTGTTGTTATGGCTTCTGACGGTTATCCCCAGAAATACGAAAGCGGCTTTGAAATCACAATGCCCGCTGATAAAAATATATATGTTGCAGGTGCAAAGCTTTCCGACGGCAAGCTTCTCACCGCAGGCGGCAGAGTTCTCGGTGTGACCGAAACCGCAGATACTCTTGCCGATGCAATTGCAAAGGCTTATGAAACAGTAAAAACCGTAAACTTTGCAAACGCTTATTACAGAAACGATATCGGTAAAAAAGCATTGGAGGTCTGATAAAAATGGTATACAGAGCGTATGTCGAAAAGAAGAGCGGTCTTGATAACGAAGCCCGTTCACTCAAAAACGAGCTTGTTTCCCTTCTCGGAATCGAAAGCCTTGAGAAGGTCAGAGTTCTCAACCGTTATGACATTGAAAACATCGAGAAGGATCTTTTTGATTATTCAAAGAACACAGTCCTTTCCGAGCCCCAGCTTGATGATATAAGCGAAAATCCCAATCTTGAATGCGATGTTCTTTTTGCTGTTGAATTCCTTCCCGGTCAGTTCGACCAGAGAGCAAATTCATGCGCAGAATGCATTCAGATTATCTCAAAGGGCGAAAGACCCCTTGTAAGAACAGCAAAGGTTTATTGCCTTTACGGCAACATCACAGAAGATGAACTTGCACAGATCAAGAAGTTCGTTATCAACCCCGTTGAATCAAGAGAAGCATCTCTTGAAGAATACGAAACTCTTGTTATGGACTATGTTGTTCCCGAAACAGTTAAGACTCTTGACGGTTTCATCGCTCTTGACGAAGCAGGTCTTAAGGCTTTTGTTGCTGACTACGGTCTTGCAATGGATCTTGACGATATCAAGTTCTGCCAGAAGTATTTCATCAGCGAAGACAGAGACCCCACAATCACCGAAATCAGAATGATTGATACATACTGGTCAGACCATTGCCGTCACACAACTTTCCTCACAAATATCGATTCCGTTAAGTTTGAAGATGAACTTCTTCAGAAGGCTTATGACGAATATATCGAAGCAAGAAAGGCTTGCAACAGAACAAAGCCCGTTAATCTTATGGATATCGGCACAATTGCCGCAAGATATCTCAAAAAGCAGGGACTTCTTCCCAAGCTCGACGAAAGCGAAGAAATCAATGCCTGCACAGTTAAAATTGACGTTAACGTTGAAGGCGAAACCCAGAAATGGCTTCTCCTCTTCAAGAACGAAACTCATAACCATCCCACAGAAATCGAGCCCTTCGGCGGTGCGGCAACCTGCATCGGCGGTGCAATCCGTGACCCCCTTTCAGGCAGAAGCTATGTTTATGCAGCTATGCGTGTAACGGGCGCAGGCGACCCCACAGTTCCCGTAAGCGAAACTATCGAAGGCAAACTTCCCCAGAGAAAGATTGTTCAGACTGCTGCTGCAGGTTACAGCTCATACGGTAACCAGATCGGTCTTGCAACAGGTATTGTTGATGAACT
>JAZRJH010000070.1:0-4812 GCA_045645685.1 Acutalibacteraceae bacterium | reverse complement strand
ATGAGTCATAACCCATGGGATGGAGAACATTGTAACCCTGCATTCTCTTCATTCTTGAAACAATATCCGTTGCGGTATAGCCTTCGGGATGACCTGCATGAAGACCTACACCTGAGGGATAGGGAAACATATCAAGAACATAATACTTGGGCTTTGAGAAATCCCACACATCTGTTTTGAATGTATCATGGTCTTCCCAGTATTTCTGCCACTTTTTTTCTATATTAGCGTAATCGTAATGTGCCATTTAATTCAACCTCTTTTATATAAATATCAATCTTCTGTTATAACATCGCTCAGGTCAATGATGCTTGCATCCGCCCAAAGGCGCTCAAGATTATAATAATCTCTGTTTTCCTGAGTGAAAACATGAACAATTACCGTGTCATAATCAAGAAGAATCCAACCCGTTGCTCTGCCTTCGATATGCTCGGGGTCGATGCCGCATCTCTGCTTGATTTCGTATTCAACATCATCTGCAAGCGATTTTGCATGGGTGTTTGAAGTACCCGAAGCGATAACAAAATAATCGGAAACGATTGTTACTTCTTCTGTTTTGATTGCTTTTATATCAATAGCCTTTTTCTCATCAAGAACTTTTGCTATTTCTTTTACAAGTGCATTTGAATCCATCTTTTTATCCTTTCTCGGAATGAATTATCATATCGTTATAGCATTCCACGGTTGCAGGGTGAATCGGCAGATTTTTTGATGCCAATTTATTCACCGTATAGCGTGAAGTGTAGAGAATTGCGCTTTCAAGACTTTCATCTGCAAGCTTTCTCACAACTCCCACATCGGGATAATCTCTGTCCGCAGATATGAAATCCGCAACATAAACTATTTTTTCGAGCAGGGTCATGCCTGCCTTTCCCGTTGTGTGCCATCTTACCGCACCGAGAATTTCTTCGTCGGATATTATTCCGCTTTCTTTAAGAAATGCCGCACCCGATATCTGATGCCATACTTTCGGATTTGAATAATCAACCGCAGTCAGTTTTTCGCCGCTCTTTTCGATATATTCAAAATGACCGTTTGTATCCGCATTTTTCATAACATCGTGCATAAGACCTGCAAGGCGTGCCTTTTCGGGGTCAGCACCGTATTTTTCAGCAAGAACTGCGGCGCATTCGCTCACACACTCGCTGTGATACATTCTGTAGTCATCGAGCATTTCGGTCAGGATTTTCCGGTAATCCGAAAGTCCGTCGTCATAAAGCCCGTTTTCTTTTATATAACCGAGCACATCGGAATCTATAAGCTCGGATGTGCCGTTTTTGGCAATTTCAACTCTTATCTGCGTTGAGCTGACTTCGAGCGGCTCGATATCAAGAAAAAGAATTTTTTCTCTCTGTTCGGGAGTGTAAACAGACAAATCCGCTTTGAATCCGTCTTCTCTTGAAGCCGCACAGATTGTTGCAAGGGTCAGAATTTCTTCCCAGCAATACCATCTTGTGAAAGTTTCGAGCATATCCGAACCGATGATGAAATAAAGCTCGCTCCCGGGATAAATCTTTTTAAGCTCACGGAGAGTTTCAACCGTGTAACTCTTATCCCCCCTGTCAAGCTCGATTGAGGAAATCTCAAATCTTTCGCCCGAAAAAGCAAGGCGGCACATTTCCATGCGCTCTTTTCCGCTTGCGAGCTTGCCTGCCATTTTGTGGGGCGGTATGCATGAAGGAATTATCATCACCCTGTCCGCACCGATTCTGTCTGCCGCTTCATTCACAAGCCGCACATGACCGAGATGCGGAGGGTTGAATGTTCCGCCGAAAATACCGATTTTCATCTTTTTTTCGTTCATTATTTGATGTTTACCTTTGAGTTCATGAGCTTTGCCGTGCTGACAAAAAGGAGAGCGCCGCACACAACATTGAAGAGTGTTCCCGCAACGCCGAAGCTCAGACCGATGGGGTTAGCCATTGTAGCTTCCGTGCTGTAGAAAAGTCCGTCGCCTGTGAGCACAACCGAAAGAGGAACATACTGTGAAAGGACAACATCGATAACCTGCATAACAATGAACACGGCAAAGAAGATTGCAACGGGTGCAAATCCGCCGAGCTTCTGCATGATTCTTGTGTTTGAAATTGTGATTGCGAAATAAAGCTGTGCAATGAGAACAACGATTCTCACAAAGATGATGAGAGCAAAGAAAGCAAGTGCGAGCTTGATTGTGTCGCCCGAAGGAAGACCGTCAAACATCGTGAGCACCATCTGGATTGCGAGCTTGATATCTTCGCCTATCATTGCGGTTGCATAGAGATAAACTCCGAAGAAAATTCCGATTGCAACTGCATAGCTGAGAAGCATCCAGCAGAAAGAAGTGATTGTTTTTGCCGCAAGAAGCTGACCGCTTGTTACGGGAAGAGTGAAGCTCAGATATCCCTGACCGCCGAAGAGAGTCTTTTTGAAATTCTGAACAACGCTCACAAATGTCATAACAATTGCAAGAACGCCTGTTGCGCAAAGAACAACTGTTGCAACTGCGCTCAGCCATGTGATTTTAACAACAAATGCCGCCATCATAACAAGAATTGCCGCCGCAGCAACAACATAAATCATGCCGATGGTGTGGATATTCGCCTTGAACTCATTCTTAATCAACTTGCCAAGCATTAGCGAACACCTCCTTGAATAAATCCTCGATTGTTTTGCCCGAAGCGGTGATATCATCAACCTTTGCTTTAACAAGCACCTGACCTCTGCCAATCATAAGAACGGAATTGAAAATCTTTTCAACATCGTAGATAAGATGGGTTGAGATAAGAATGGTTGAACCTTCGGGATGGTTTTTCATGATTGTGTCAAGGATAAAAGCTCTTGCTGCAGGGTCAACGCCGCCGAGAGGCTCATCAAGAACATAGAGCTTTGCATTTCTGCACATAACAAGAAGAAGCTGGAGCTTTTCCTGCATACCCTTTGACATTGTTTTGATTTTCTGTTTGGGCGGAAGCTGGAAAACATCGAGCATCTTATATGCTTTTTCCTTGTTGAAATCCTTATAGAAATCCGCCATGAATTCGATTGCATCCTTGCAACGCATCCAGTCTGCAAGATAAGTCTTTTCGGGGAGATATGCAACCTTTGCCTTTGTTACAACGCCGGGTGCATCGCCTTCAATAAGAACTTCACCCGAATAGTCATGAATAAGACCTGTGAGAATTTTGAGAAGCGAAGTTTTACCGCTTCCGTTAGGGCCGAGCAAGCCGATAATCTGACCGCCTTCAAAGCTGAACGAAATGTTCTTGAGCACCTGATGGCTGCCGTAAGACTTGCTGAGATTATTTACAGAAATAATTTCGGACATCTTTCTTCCTCCGTTTATTTTGGATATACTGCAATAGCATATATTATAACACTATATATTATAAAATAAAAGACCTATTTTGCGATTTTTTTGACATAAAATTAATGAATTGTAAATAAATAACAAAAAATCGGCTTGCGCAAGGCAAACCGAAAATTTTTATATATCTTATTTTTCACAAAAAACCTTTGCAGGATTATAGTCCTTATCGACCGCAGGAATGTTCTCATAGTTGTTTTCTTTGAGCCATTTTTCCCAGCGTGCTTCCATTTCGCCATCCATGATAACGGGCAAAAAACCGCCTCTGAGATAGCTTCTCACAGCAGGAACACGGAACTCATCGGTTGAAAGAGTGGCTCTTTCGCAGCCGCTTTCATAAGCTGCCGCATTTGCGATATCGGCAAGAAGTCCGCCCACTCCTTTGCCCCTGCATTCGCTCTTTGCAGCAACCATATGCACTCTTGCTTCCTTGTTGTTATCCCAGAGAAGAATTGAAGTTGTTGCAACGGGTCTGCCGTCGCTTTCAACAATAAAAACATATCTTTCATTATAGCCGACTTCATTTGTCATGCATCTGTCATAAGCTGAAATATCGTTGTGTTCGCCGATGAGCGCACCTTTGCATATATCAACCCACGCCTGCTTATCCTCATCGCTTCCGTTAAAACGGCGGAAGCTGAAGTCTGCATTTGCTTCGGGATATTCGGCAGGGAGAACTTTTTTGAACATTATTAACTGACTCATAATGCACCTCCGATTTTTGGTAACATGATGATTTTATCATCTTTTTGAAAAATATCAATAGATTTTTAACTAAATCTTATTATCTCAACAATCACTCTGCCCTTTTTGGAAACCGAAGAGCAATCGGTGATGATAATTCGTCCTTTTCTTCGGAAAACAACCTTGTCACCGTCGGAAATTTTTTTGTCGGGTTTCACACATTCAAGGTCATTGACAAAAACAAGACCCGATTCAATCGCCGCACACGCATCTCCCCTTGAAACCCTGAAAGCGTTTTTGACAATGCTGTCAAGGCGCATTGAAGAAACGGTGAAACTGTCGGGAATACCGACGGATTTTGTGCCTTTTCTCGCTTCGGATGACGGCACGGCTTTTGCCTTGAGAGTGCCCCTGCCTGCCTTGCCCAGATTTTCAACAATGAACGGTGCGATTTTTTCAAGAACAGCCATTTTACAACCGTTTTCGCTGACGATTATGTCGCCCGTCATCTCTCTTTTTATCCCAAGACCCATGAGTGCACCGAGATAGTCACGGTGAGAAAGTGCGGGGGAAAACTTATCTTTTTCAATTTCGATTATTGCAATAGGGTCGGATTCGGGGCATTGGTCAAAATATTCAATCAGCTCCTGCAGATTCTCCGCATCAACATAATCGGGCAGAAAAACTGCGGTTGTTCTTTCGGAATCCTCAAATCCGCCGTAAAAAATCACCCGTGTTTCGAACCTTGATGATGCAACAACAGAACGCTCTCTCATATCGAG
>JAZRJH010000069.1:0-8198 GCA_045645685.1 Acutalibacteraceae bacterium | reverse complement strand
CGGAAGGCATTCTGGTGCCGGTGACCGGACTTGAACCGGTACGGTGTTGCCACCGAGGGATTTTAAGTCCCTTGCGTCTGCCGATTTCGCCACACCGGCAATTTTGCTGGTTTAAAGCAGATTCGCACACCTACTCATACTAAATCAGCATGATTATTATAATTAATTCTGAATATTTTGTCAACAGTATTTAAAAAATTTATGACCCTATTCACAAAAAATTAACTATTGAATTTTTTTTCGAATTATATTAGAATTTAAATGTTTATTATCGGAACAAGGAGATATTATTATGAGTTTTTTTCATCTTCCGCTCACAGAAGTCAATCTCGTCAGTCTCATAAAAGCGAGAGACTACGATGCGCTTTTATCAATAATTCTTGAAAAAGCGCCATCGGTAATCATGGCCATTATTATTGTTATCATCGGTGTAATTGTTTCAAAATTGATCGGCAAACTCGCCGTGAAAGCCATGAGTGCCAAGGGTGTTGATCCTTCGATTCACTCATTCGTCAGAACAATCATTGTTCTTCTTTTCAACTTTATTTTTATTCTCTCCGCTCTTTCAACTCTCGGTCTTGATATCAATTCATTCATTGCCGCACTCGGTGCAGCAGGTATCACGGCAGGTCTCGGCTTGCAGGCAAGTGTAAGTCAGGTTGCCAGCGGAATTCAGATTCTTTTCAATCATCCGTTCAAAAGCGGCGACTACATTGATGTCGGAACAGTAAGCGGTAAAGTTCACGAAATCAAAATCATGTATACCGTTCTTATCACCGTTGATAATAAGAGAGTTATTATCCCCAACTCTTATATCACATCAAACAACATCATCAACTACAACGCTGAAGACAGACGAAGACTCGACCTTGTATTCTCAATTTCCTACGATGCGGATATCGAAAAAGCAAAAGAGGTTATCCGAGAAGTTATTGCAAAAAACAATCTTATTCTCACCGACCCCGAGCCGCTCATTGCAGTCAAGGAACACGCCGCAAGTTCAATCAACCTTGCCTGCCTTGTCTGGTGCTCAAGCAACGAATACTGGAATGTTTTCTATTATATGCAGGAAGCTGTCAAGGTTGCATTCGATAACAGCAGCATATCCATCCCTTACGGTCAGCTTGATATCCACATTACCAAGGAGTGATTCTTTTGACAGATTTACTTTTAAAACTGTTTTTCAAAGAGTATAAAGAAGCCCGTAAAAACACCAAAGGTGCTTCGTCTGTGGCGATTATTCCCGATGAAAAAGGCAGGCTCAGACTCGGTGTTCTGAGCGGAGTTGTCGGAATTGTTCTCAATGTTATTCTTTCGGTTTTCAAAATGATTTTCGGTCTGATAACAAAAAGTATTTCAATCGTTGCCGACGGTACAAACAATATTTTCGACGCCGTTTCTTCAATTATCAATCTTGTCGGATTCAAAATTTCGGGAAAACCCGCCGATGAAGAGCATCCCTTCGGTCACGGCAGAGTTGAATATATTTCGGCTCTGACTCTTGCTTTCTTTATTCTCATCATGGGCGTAGAGCTCATCAAATCATCGGTTGACAGATTCACAAATCCCGAAACCGTTATTTTCAGCACACCTGCGGTTGTTGTTCTTGTTTTATCGATTTCGGCAAAAATATGGCTTGCACTTTTTAACCGTAAAATAGGAAAAATGATGAATTCCGTTGCGGTTGATGCAGTTGTGACCGACAGCATCGGAGATATTGCCGCAACAACCTGCTCACTCATAGCTCTTATCGCATCAAGATTCACCGATTTCCCCGTTGACGGAATCATGGGCATCATTGTTGCATTGATAATTATTTATGCAGGTTTTGATATCATAAGAGGAACTCTCGGACCGCTTCTCGGCGAGCCGCCTGACAAGGAAATTATCGAAAAACTTGAAGAACTTGTCATGTCATTTGACGGCGTTGTAGGAATTCATGACCTTATTCTTCATTCCTACGGTCACTCAAAAATAATCGGTTCTCTTCATGCGGAAGTGCCTGCAGATGTTGATATTCTTCAGAGTCATGACACAATCGACCTTATTGAAAGAACCATTATGCAGAAGCTCGGAATTGAAATTTCGATTCATATGGATCCGATTATTAACGACGAAAGAACTCATGATCTGAAAAATTCCGTTTGCGATATCATAACAGAAATTGCACCCGAAGCAACCATGCATGATTTCAGAATTGTTGACGGCCCGACACACACAAATCTTATTTTTGACGTTGTCCTTCCGAGAAAGATTGCCGAAAACGATTTCAGAGCAACGGTTGAAGCCAATGTAAAACAGATGGACGAAAAATATTTCACCGTTATCAACATTGACCGCAACTACATAAGATAACCAAATATTGTGGTTGTTTATGCTTTTATCGGCAAAATGAACAAAATGCAGTAAAATAATTCGTCATTTTTTTACCCCTAAATTTTAAATATTGTCTTTTAAATTTTTGAGAAATATTGTAGAATATTGCTATAAAAAAATTCGGAGGAAAACACAATGCCTGATTATCAAGATTTCACAACAATTCCCGTAGGCCAGCTTGGTATCCTTGCTCTTCCCGGCTGTGAAGCTGCTGCTGCAAAAATCGATTCATATCTCATCAAATGGAGAAAAGAAAGAGAAAGTGAGCATAAGTTCACTCTTCCTTTTGCCGGCTATGAAAAAGACACTTACATCATCAAAGCAGCTTTCCCCAGATTCGGTACAGGCGAAGGCAAGTGCGTTATCAATCAGACTGTCAGAGGCTATGATGTTTTCATTCTCTGTGATCCTTTCAACTACAGCGTTGAATATAAAATGTACGGCCGTTATGTTCCCATGAGTCCTGACGACCACTATTCAAATCTTAAGAGAGCTATCAGCGCAATCGCAGGCAAGGCAAGAAGAATCAACGTTATCATGCCCATGCTTTACGAAGGCAGACAGCACAGACGCTCAAGCAGAGAGTCTCTTGACTGCGCAGATATGCTTCGCGAGCTTTGCATCAACTACGGCGTTGAGAACATCATCACATTTGATGCTCATGACCCCAGAGTTCACAATGCAATCCCCCAGAGCGGATTTGAAAATGTTCAGCCCGTATATCAGATGATAAAGGCAATGTGCAAGAACATTCCCGACCTTAACATCGACAAAGACCACATGATGGTTATCTCCCCCGACGAAGGCGGTATGGGCAGATGCATCTACTTTGCAAACGTTCTCGGTCTTGATCTCGGTATGTTCTACAAGCGCCGTGACTATTCGGTTATCATCGACGGCAGAAACCCCATCGTTGCTCATGAATTCCTTGGCACAAATGTTGAAGGCAAGGATGTTATCATCATCGACGACATGATTTCATCAGGCGATTCAATGATTGAAGTTGCAACAAAGCTCAAGGAACTCAATGCAAACAGAATCTTCATCTGTTCATCATTCGGTCTCTTCTGCAACGGTCTTGAAACATTCGATAAGGCATATAAAGACGGTCTTATCTCAAAGGTCTTCACAACAAACCTTATCTATTCAACACCCGAGCTTCTCTCAAGAGAATGGTATGTAAGCGTTGATATGACAAAATATTGCTCATATATCATCGACACTCTCAACCACGATGAATCCATCAGCGGTCTTCTTGACCCGAAGGACAGAATCCACAAGCTCCTCACAAAGTACGGTTTCGAAAGCCACATTACAAAATAATTTTTTACCGCCGAAGTCCAACCTCGGCGGTATTTTTTAAACGGAGAATGCGGTATGCAGAATAAAGAACTGAATTTCAGAAACGGTAATTTCAGAATTATGCAGATTGCCGACACACAGGAAATACCTTCTGTTTCGCCCGACACAATAAAGCTCATTGAAGCGGCGCTTGACAAAGAAAAACCCGACCTTGTTGTTTTCACAGGCGACCAGATAAAAGGATATTCAACCTTCTTCATGGGTGAAAAAGGTAAAAAGAATGTTATTTCAACCTTAAAAACACTTATCAAGCCGCTTGAAGAAAGAAATATTCCTTTCACAATGACTTTCGGCAATCATGACGGCGAAGCTGCTCTCGGAAATAACGAGCAGTTTGAAATATATAAGGAATCGCCGATGTTTGTTTATTCCGATTCCGTTTCGGAAAACGACAAGGCGACATTCTGTCTGAGCATTTCAGACAAATTCCTTGTTTATCTTTTTGATACACATTCAAAAGCCGAAGGCGGCGGATACAGCGGAATCAATCAGGAGCAGGTTGACTGGTACCGTTCCGTCAGAGACAGCTATGAATCCCCTCTTCCGTCTCTCGCTTTTCAGCATATTCCCACGCCTGAATTTTTTGATGTTATCAAACAGGTCAAAAGATTCACAAAGGGTTGCGTCAGAGCTTACGGCAACCACAAGAACGAGTTCTATGCCCTTGATCCAAATAACTCCCGCAAGGGTGATTTCATGGGCGAATCCCCTGCCGCACCTTTTAAAAACAGCGGTGAAATCGATGCTTTTCTTGAAAAAAAAGAAATGCTCGGCGTTTATGTAGGTCATGACCACAACAACAGTTTCGTTGCAAATTACAAAGGAACAGACCTCGGTTATACTCAGGGAGCAGGCTTCAATGTTTACGGTCCGGGCTACAAAAGAGGCGTCAGAATCCTTGATATCAACGAAAACGGCACTTACGAAACAAGAACATCAACATTCGATGAGCTTTGCGGAAAAGAAATAACCAACAAGCCGAAGTTTGCGATTTATTCCTATGCTCCCACAAGTGTTTCTCAGGTAACAACCGCCTTGAAAGAAGCGGCAATCGTTGCAGGAGCAATAATCGGAACAGTTAAATTAATCAAAACAATCAAAAAGAAATAAAAATAAGGCACATCACTTTCGGTGATGTGCCATTTTTTATATATTAAGGAATTCTTTGAAATCAGCAATATATTCAGCGGCTGTTCCGGCATTGTTGCTTTCCGCAAAAATGCGGAGAAGCGGCTCTGTGCCTGAAAAACGGCAGATTACAAAATCGCCGTTTTCAAAATAAACCTTGCATCCGTCTTCATAGTTTACTTTTTCAACCTTATTGGAGAAATCGGGAAGTTTTTTATCTTCAAAAATAATCTTCTCAATAACCGTTTTGTATTCAGGAGCAAAATGAAGATTATCTTCAACCATAACGAATTTTCCGAATTCTTTTTCAAGCTCTCTGATAATATCGGTGGGGCATTTGTTTGTAACACTCACCATTTCCGCAAAGAGCGATGCGGCATAAACCGAGTCCTTGCCGTTGATATGACCTCTTACGGTCAGACCGCCTGAAGATTCACCGCCGAGAACAGCATCAACCTCATCAATTTTTGATGAAATATGTTTGAATCCGACGGGTACTTCATAGCATTTTTCGCCGAAGCTCTCTGCAATTTTATCAAGCATATGAGTTGTTGCAAGATTTCGGACAACGGGGCCTTTCCATCCCTTGAACTTCACAAGATAATAATAGAGAAGGCAAAGAATTTCATTTGCATTGATATATCTTCCGTTGCGGTCAACGATACCGAGTCTGTCGCCGTCGCCGTCCATTGCGATACCGAAGTCATAGCCTTCCTTCACAACCATGTCACTCAGAGTGCTGAGAGTTTTTTCTGAAGGAGCAGGCATCATTCCGCCGAAATAAGCATCCTTGTTGAGATTGATTGTGTCAACAGTACATCTTGCGGTGTGAAGAATAACCTGAAGCGGATAAGCACCCGATCCGTGCATGGTATCAAAAAGAACACGGAGTCCTCTTTCGCGAAGAGCCGCAACATCAAGCAAACCGATAATATCATCAAGGAATTTGTTGAAAGGATTGCGGATATATTCGATTCTTCCGTCATTCACGGCTTCTTCAAAATTGCAGGTTTCAACTTCATCAATGCCGTCAATGATTTCTTCAAGTCTCTGTGTTGTTTCAATCGGAGCATCTCTGCCTTCATCAACAACGAGCTTGATTCCGTTATATGCGGGCGGATTATGGCTTGCGGTGATTTCAATTCCGAAATGAAGATTCTTATCCTTAACTGTGTGCATAACAAGAGGAGTGGGTGCGGAGCGATTCATAAACCAGACCTTTATTCCGCCCTGTGCAAGAACTTCAGCAACCCATTTTGCCGCTGTTTCGGAAAGAAATCTGCGGTCATATCCAATAATCACAGGCTTTGATGCCTTGTTCTGTTCTTTGGCAAGAAGAACGATACCTTTTGCAACACGGCGGATGTTTTCACTTATGAAATCATCGCCGATAACTGCTCTCCAACCGCCTGTTCCGAATTTTATCATTTATATCATCCTAACTTTTTTGATAAATAAATAAATCAATCAACAGCCTTGAAGTATTTGATAAAGCTGTGTCCGTCATTATGCTCTGAATTGGGCATACAAATGCCTGCATTCATGAGAAGTGCGCCCGAATAGATTTCATCGGTATCTTCGTCAATATAATTCTTATCGGGATCAAGACCCTTAAGTTTGATAATAAGCATTCTGTCGGGGTGTTTTCTCATAGTAACACAAGTGAGAAGAGCCTCGTTCTTATCTTCCGAAACAAATTCCCATGCTGCACGGAAATGATTTTCAAAAGGACTGATGAGTCTGTAAAGGTCGCCGAAATGAATAACATCATAATATTTATGATATTCTTTCACCTGACGCTTGACAATTCTCTTGTCCTCTTCCGTGAATTTGTTGGGGTCAAGTTCATAACCGAATGAACCCCAGAGAGCAACATTGCCTTTTGTGTCATAACCCGTACGTCTGCAGGCTGAAACATGAGCACCCATTGTTGATGCAGGATAGCACATCGATGTTCCGAACTGAATTGTAAGGCGTTCGATGGGGTCTGTGTTATCGCTTGTCCAGATCTGCGGTGAGAAATAAAGTGTACCGGGATCAAAGCGACCGCCGCCGCCCGAGCAATTTTCGATAAGCATATCGGGGAATGCCTTGGTGAGTCTGTCCATAACATCATATGTACCGAGAACAAAACGATGGAAAACTTCCTTCTGCTGTTCGGCAGGAAGAATTGCAGAACCGACTTCCGAAAGATTACGGTTGAAGTCCCACTTGAGATAGTCTATCTTGCAGCTTGAAAGAACCTTATACATCTCACCGAAAACATAATCACGGACATCCTGTCTTGAATAATCGAGAACATACTGATATCTGCCGATACTCTTTTCTCTGTTAGGAACATGAAGACACCAATCAGGATGAGCACGGTAAAGATTGCTGTCCCTTGAAATCATTTCGGGTTCATACCAGATACCGAATTTTATTCCGAGAGCGTTGATTTTATTGACAAATTCGGCAAGTGAACCGCCGAGTTTTTCTTCGTTGACCTGCCAGTCGCCAAGACCGCTTCTGTCGCTGTTTCTGTCGCCGAACCAACCGTCATCCATAACGAGCATATCAATTCCGAGTTCTTTTGCTCTTTCTGCAAAAGTAACGAGCTGATCGCCCGTAAATTCCATTCCCGTTGCTTCCCAGTTATTGATGAGAAGAGGTCTTTTGATATCTTTCCATTTACCTCTGGTAAGGTGTTTTCTGTAAAGTCTGTGGAAAATACGGCTCATTTCACCAAGACCGTCGGGAGTATAAACCATAACAACTTCGGGTGAATTGAAGCATTCGCCCGCATTAAGACGCCAACCGAAGTTTTCGGGGTTGATACCCATAATAACTCTCGTGCCCGAATTCTGGTTAACCTCTGCTTCAAAAACAAAGTTGCCGCTGTAAACAAGGTTAAAGCCGTAAGCGTTGCCGTAATCTTCGGTTGCGCCCTTATCAACAATCGCCGCAAAGGGGTTGTGATGGTGGCTTGATGAACCTCTCTTGCTTGAAACAAGCTGTCTGCCGTGGGCAAGGGGTCTTCTCTCAAGCGTTCTTTCTTTTCCCCATCTGCCATAGAGCGAAAGCATTTCATAATCGCTCGTATGGAAATCGACACAGGTACTCATAACCTTTTCGATTTCAACGGTTTTATCCGAATTATTTATAATCTTAACACTTCTGGTCATTGCGCCGAGCTTTTCAAAAACGGTGTAATAAAGCACCGCCTGAACGCCAGTTACGGCATCCTCGGTAAGAAGCTCAAGCGTTGTTGCTTCGTCATCGCTCTCAACATAGAGCGCGGGGAGACCGTCAATGGCAGGCTTGCCCGCATAGATTTTATGCGCCTTGTAGCG
>JAZRJH010000068.1:0-33226 GCA_045645685.1 Acutalibacteraceae bacterium | reverse complement strand
TGTCTTATTTGTATAAAAAAGAGAAATGAAATATATTCTTGAAATTCTTGTCGAATTATGTCATTCTAATATTAATATCTTTCTCGGAGTTATATTATGAAGCATATTTTTTCAACTTTTTTAATTCTGATTTTATTGTTTTCTCTTATTTCAAATGTTTTCTCATATGAAATAGACGGTATTGATAACGGTTATGAATGGGACGGCGCAACAGTATATAAGCTTTTTGAAGGTGAAAGTAACTGCGGCGCTGACTTTGGCATACTGAAATATAAATTTGATTATGATACAAGCGCTGTTATGTTTTGTTTCATGTTTTCTGATCCTGATCTTGAGCCTGATAATATTAATGCAGGCATATTGTTAACTGTTGAGAGTTCTGATTTTGAATTTAATGCTTCGGATGTTAAAAAATCAGACAATCAGAATCCATACAGTTTTGACGGTGCAATTTATCTTGATGAAAATAATGGTGCAACTGCGGAAATCAGGGTAGGCATAAAAGCAGGATTACCTGAATCGTTGGAATGTTCTGTTCGTTTTATTGATTCACAAGGATATTATTCGAATTATTATCCTTTTACCATAATTAACAATGAATATTCCGAAACAGAAAATGTTGTTATTTATCCTTCTGAGGATTTTGTTATAACTGAAAAACCTGCAAGAAAAACAACTAAATCAACAACGATCAGAACAACAAAGAAGCGGACTACAACCGAAAAGAGAACAACTTCCACTACCTCCGGAACAACAAGAAGGATAACAACAACCAAACCGAAAAAGTTGTTATCCGATACCACAACCATAAAACCGACAGAACCTTTTACGACTGCAATTAACAATGCAACTATCATTTATCTTGAAAAAGAAATTTATATTTCTCATGTTTATGTTCAACCGACTGAATCAACAATTGCAACTGAAACCTCAGCCGTGAGTGATACGGAAATCTCAACTGAAGTTATGACATCGCTGATTTCATCTGATAACGAAAAAATAACTTTGTCACAGGGCACCAAATACAAGAAAATTCTTACGGGAGTAGGATTAACGGCGTTTCTTATTCTGGCTTCATTCGGAATTTATTCCGCAAAAAATAATTCGGGAAATACTTCGGAGGAGTAATTATGGGAAAGAATTATAATATCAATCCGCAATGGAAATTTCATCTTGGAGATATTGTCGGCGCAGATTATATGGGATATGATGATTCTGCATGGCGTGACATCAATCTTCCGCATGATTGGTCTGTTGAACATATTTTTGACAAATCCAATGCAAGCGGATCGGGATATCTTCCGGGCGGTACTGCATGGTACAGAAAACATTTTATTCTGCCTGATGATATTGCGGGAGAACGTGTACGGTTAACTTTCGGCGGAGTTTATAAACATTCCCGAGTATGGATAAACAGCAATTATCTTGGTGGGTGGGCATATGGTTATTCAACATTCACCTTTGATATTTCCGATTTTATCCGTGCAGGCGAAAATGTGATAAGTGTTCGTGTTGAACATGATGAGGTTGCGGATTCAAGATGGTTTACGGGAAGCGGAATTTACAGAGATGTTACTTTGGAAATATCTGATTCTGACTGTTTTGAAAAAAATGGGGTGTTTGTATCTACGGCGGATATCAGCAATAGTAAAGCGATTATAAATATTGAATATAAAACAATCGGCTGTGACAGTGCGGAATTTTTTGTTGAAGATAAAAACGGAAATACAGTTTCAAACGGTAAATCCGACGGCGGAAACGGAATAATCAATATTGAAGTTCCTGATGCAAATCTTTGGTCGCCTGACACTCCGTATATTTATAATCTTTGTTGCCGAGCTGTTAAAAATGAGAAAATCACCGATGAAATCAATATTCCTTTCGGAATCAGAATCGCTGAATTTGATCCCGACAAGGGGTTCTTTCTTAACGGAGAAAACATGAAACTCAAGGGTGTTTGTGTTCATCATGATGCAGGTGCGCTCGGTGCTGCCGTACCAAAATCTGTTTGGAAACGCCGACTTATAAAGTTCAAGAATGCAGGATGCAATGCGCTTCGAACCGCACATAATCCGCCATCATCCGATTTGCTTGATTTATGCGATGAACTCGGACTTCTTGTTATGGATGAAGCATTTGACGAGTGGGAAGGTGCAAAGAATAAGTGGTGGCAGGGTCACAATGTTTATCCGCCCAAACGTTACGGTTATGCGGAAGATTTCCCGATGTGGCATAAAGCTGATCTTGAATCAATGGTTCTTCGTGACAGAAATCACCCGAGTGTTATCTTGTGGTCAATCGGAAATGAAATTGATTATCCTAATGACCCTTATGTAACACCGCTTTTTGATGAAGTTCTCGGTAACAACGATGCAAACAAGCCTGCTCGGGAAAGAAAATATGACGATAAAAAGCCTGATGCAAGACGATTGACAACGGTTGCCAAAAAACTTGTTGATATTGTTCATGCTGTTGATTCAACCCGACCCGTTCTTTCGGCTCTTTCGTTCCCTGAATTATCAACCAAAACGGGATTTTTTGATGTGCTCGATGTTGCAGGTTATAACTACCGTGAACATTTTTATGAGCAGGATCACAAACTTTATCCTGACAAGGTGATATTCGGAAGTGAAAACGGTCATTCACCCGAAGCGTGGTATGCCGTCAGGGATAATGAATATATCTGCGGACAGTTTTTGTGGACGGGAATTGATTTCCTTGGCGAATGTGCAGGATGGCCGTTCAGAATTTCTCAGGCAGGTATGCTTGACCTTTGCGGAAATGAAAAGCCGCTTTATTATCAGCGAAAAGCATTGTGGACAGATGAAGAATTTGTCAGAATTGCGGTTT
Organism: Acutalibacteraceae bacterium; assembly: GCA_045645685.1. Taxonomy (GTDB): domain Bacteria; phylum Bacillota; class Clostridia; order Oscillospirales; family Acutalibacteraceae; genus CAG-177. The sequence continues at coordinate 30,376 of JAZRJH010000068.1, read as the reverse complement.
CAAAAGGTGAAAAATCAAGCGTATGGTCGGATAGTTTTGTCTATTATGCAAATGCAGGCGAAACTGTTTCGGTAAGTTGCTACACAAATTCGGACAGAGCAGAACTTTTTATAAACGGAAAATCACTTGGTGAAAAAGTGGTTACAGATGCCGACGGATGTCGAGTTACATGGGTATTTCCTTATGAACCGGGCATTCTTACTGCAAAAGCAGGGGATGCACAGCATATTCTTTGCACACCCGAGACGGCTGAAAAAATCAACATTGATGTTTATGAAAATTCAGATGATTGCATTCAGCTTGAGATTGAATTGATTGATAAAAACGGTAACACGGCATATGCAGATGATAAGGTTATTTATTATCAGATTATAGGAGACGGTGAAATTCTCGGAATTGAAAACGGAAAACCCGATGATCTGACCTGCTATGCAGAAAAATACCGTTCAACATACAGAGGAAGAGCCATAGTTTATCTGAAAAAATATGCAGAAAAAATCCGCCTTTATGCTTTCACAAAAGACGGATTGCAGGCAGAAATTGAATTATAAAAAATTGACGGTGCAGTTTTCTGCACCGTTTTTTGCTTAAATCTTAATTTTAAAAACAGCTTTTTTAATTGTTTCGCTGTTCATTTTTATGCAGGGTTTGTGTGTGTCTTCGGGAGCGAGAAAAACGAAAGTGCCTTCCGAGAGAGCAATTCTTGCTGCTTCTTCTGTCTGACCCTTGAAAAATTCGATATCAGGCTTGTAACCTGTTGAATCTTTTGCAAATTCAAGGGGAAGAACGTCGATATATTCTCCGCCGACAATTGCATACTGCAAGTCATGAAAATCTCTGTGAGCTTCATAATCACCGCCGTTTTCGGGTGAATATTCGGAAATACCGACTTTGATCCCTTCAGCAACATCATATCCGCCGCATTCGAGAGTCTTCATATCGTTTTCTTCAACGAATTTTGCGATTGCTTCAAAAGCGGGATTGAGTGCAGAGTAGTTTTTAAGATTTTTTATTGTGTCATAAATCATTGTTTATTCTCCTTTTTATAAAAAAGATAGGACCCGATAACAGGGATTATAACCATTATAATCGTTATTGCCATAAAAATCCATACTGTTTTTAAAAAAGATAAAGCAATAATTAAAAGACCGCCTAAAAACCAGATTTTACCTGCAAGTCTGTGGGTATAATTCCAGTTTTCTTCGCTTTCAAGTGTCCAGGGAATTTTGATTCCGATGGTGTAATTCTGTTTGCATTTTGGTATATAGTTTCCGATAATGATAAACAGAATTCCGAAGAAAATCGGAAAAATGATGCTGATATCAATTTTATAACCGAGTGCAAAGGAATAAATTATTCCGCTTTCAAAAACAGAAAGAACGGGAATAATCCAAAGAACGAGATTAAGGTTCTTTTCGGTTATATTTTTATTCTTGGGGTCAAGAGTAGTAACAAAAGCACAGAGCCAATGGAAAACAAGAAGAACAATCGGCATCAGGAAGATAGCAGTTGCTTTGCTTCCCCAGCCGTCGGCTTCTCCCTGAGCGTTAAAATGAATGGGAACTTCTTCGGGGAATTTGTTCCACAGAATAAGACCTGCAACAATCGGAATAAGAGTAACAATTGATGTTAATATCATCATTTTTAAATTTTTCTTAATCATTTGAAGTGTCTCCTTTCAGATCGGTCAACCAAAGCATTATTTCTTCAAGAACCGATGCATTGAGTTCATAGTAAATATATTTCCCGTCACGGTTATCTCTTATCAGATCTGCATCCTTGAGAACAGAAAGATGGCGCGAGATTGCAGCAAAACTGACAGAAAACTTTTCTGAAATATCCCCTGCAGACATCGCACCCTTTTTTAAAAGGTTGAGAATTTCTCGTCTTGTAGGGTCTGCAAGAGCTTTGAGAGTGTTTTGCAAACTCATAGAATCACCTCTGTCATTTAACATTTAACTTAATCGTTAAATGAATTGTATCATGACAATTCAGGATTGTCAAGTTTTTGCGCTTCAAAATAATGCTTGAATTTATTTCCCCTATACATTAAAATATATATGATTGAGGTGATTTCATGATAATGAAATTTATTTGCATAATTCTCGCTTTTTTTCAGATGGCAACTTTTACTGTTTTTACAAATAAAAATGTTCAGTCAATCGGTGTTAATCAATACGAAACCCATCAGACATTTGAAACTTTCGGAACAAGTTCATGCTGGTGGTCTCAGTCGATTGCCGACGAAGAAACTGCAAGAGAAATTGCAAGGCTTCTTTATGATGACGAAACAGGTCTCGGCCTTGATGTTTATCGTTATAATATAGGCGGCGGAGAAAAAGATAACCCCGAGTGCCGTATATGGGATGTCAACAGACGGACAGAAAGTTTTTATGTTCTGAATTCTGAAACGGGGGAATATGAATTTGATTTTACCCGTGAAAAAAATGCAAGAAGAATGCTCGATATGGCTGTTGAACATGGTGCAGAGGAAGTTATCCTTTTCTGCAATAGCCCCCATTTTTCAATGACTTTGAGCGGTCACGCTTCGGGCGGTCTTGAACCCGATGTTTCCAATCTTCCCAAAGAAAACTACGGTGAATTTGTTGATTATGTGCTCACGATAGCCGATTGGTTTGTAGCTCAGGGTTACCCCGTAACGGCAATATCGCCGATAAATGAACCGCAATGGTCATGGGGCGGTGAATGGGTCGGTCAGGAAGGCTGTCATTATACAGCAGACGAAGCCGTTGAACTTCTTGAACTTTTTGCTGTCACAATGCAGGAAAGAAACTCACCCTATAAACTCAGCGGACCCGAAAGCGGAGAGCTTTCACCGGGATATTATGAATATATCGACAAATTCTTTGCAAGCGAAATTCTTAATGAATTCTGTGACACTTATTCGGGCCACAGTTATTGGCTTGATAACAATAATTATCTGAAAACAATGGCAGGAGATAAATTCAGAAACGAATATCCCGATAAGAAACTCGAAATGAGTGAATGGTGCGAATTGCCCATGACGCTCGATGCAACAACAATCGACAGCGGTCTTTATATGGCAAATATCATCGTTCAGGATCTCAATTTGCTCGGTGCGGTTTCGTGGCAGAGCTGGACGGCGGTCAACGGCGACGGAGTTCTTGATTTTGTGAACGGTGAACTTGTGAAATATAACAGATATTATGCATACAAACATTTTTCGCAGTTTATAAAAGAAGGCATGAGCCGTGTGACGGTTCTTGACAGTCTTGAAGAAAAAAGCAATATTGCTTCAACCGCATTCAAGGGCGACGGTGAAACCGTTATCATACTTATAAATAATGCTGAAGAATCAAAGGATATCAGGCTTTTCGGTGTTTATGACACAATGGAAATTTATCGCACTGATGCGCAGACAAACTGCGAAAAAATCTATTCGGGCGATTATTCAAGGAAGATGAATCTTCCTGAAAAAAGTATCACAACAATTGTTCTGGAGGACTGAAAATGAGTGCAATAATAAAATTTTTTGCATATATACTTTCGTTTATAATAGCGATTCCCGGTTTGATATCATCAGGCGGTAAAACAATCAATGACTATGAATTCAATATCGATGCAAGTCAGCAGGGCGATGTGTTACCCAATGTTGTCAGCAATATCAACATATGGAATGCTTATGAAACAACGGAATTTACAAGTCCTCATATTAACGAAAATTACGATGTGACAGATTTTGTGGAGTACGTTCAGCTCATGCAATGCACAGGCGGAAATGCTACCCGAGATTTGTTTGTTGACCCTTATAATTTTGATGTTCTTGATGACTATGATTTTTCAAAATTGGTTGAAAACTGCAGGGGTATAGTTTCAATGGGGATGAAACCCCATCTTAAACTCGGAAGCGTTCCTCTCAAATATTCGGCAAAAGCAAATATCGGCGCGGATTTCGGCACAAACATCTATCCGCCCGATGATTATGATGTTTATTATAATTATATGGCAGCAATGGCACAGGCGCTTGTTGGCGAATTTGGTGCAGATGAAGTTCTGACATGGCGTTTCGGAGTTATGACAGAATATGAAAACACCCAGTGGTTTATATCTGTTGACGGCTCTCCCGAAACTTCAGCAGCGGAATACTGTAAGCTCTACGATTATACTGTTGATGCACTTCAAAGCATTATCGGAGAAGAAGTTTTTGTGGGTGCACATTCAATGACGGTTACCGAAGGTCTTTGGGACGAAAGAATCTTCATTGAACATTGCGCAAAAGGTACGAATTATAAAACGGGAAAAACGGGAACAAGAATCTGCTTCCTTTCAGCTTCGTTTTATGATTACTGCCCCGGCGAGTTCACAAGTGGCAAAACTCTGCCCCAAACAATAGAATATCTTAAGGATTGTGCAAAAGATGCAGGACTTGAAAACCTGATTTTCGGCGTTGATGAAGGCAGACTTCTCACGGGAATAAATTCGGGCAAAAATGACAGCCAGCTTTTAACCCGTACAGTCGGCTACACTTATCAGGCAGCTTATGATGCGAGACTTTATAAGCAGCTTTTTGATGCCAACGGAGATTATTTTTCAGCATGGAGCTATCTTTCAGGCGGACTTTTCAACGGTTATCCCACGGTAAGCTATCATATTGCAAAGAACATCTTCCTTTTCAAAGGTCTTAACAGAGTTCTTGCAGAAACCGAAAAAAGCGGTGTTATCTATAATGCCGAAGTTGATACCCTTGCGGCATATGATGATGATTCACAAACACTCCGTGTTATGGCATATAACTTCAAAAACGATGTTGATTACAGCAAAACCGCTGATATAAAGCTCAACATCAATCTTCCGCAGTCTGACGTCAAAAAAGTCAAGGTTATCTCATATGTTATCGATGATAACTGCAACTATTTTGACGAATGGGTTGAAGACAGAAAAACCTATGGTATCGGCGATGACTGCTTCAGCTGGTCACCCGATGACCCGCAGATTGAATCAGGAGTAACTCTCGAAAACGAAGAAGCCAGAAAAATTTATTATGAAAATCTTCGTGATAAATACGAAAAATGCTCGGAACTCATTTCTTCCGAAACTGTTATGACAGTTGAAAATTCAACAATTACCATTGAAACGGAGCTTGCTCCGAACGGCGTTGTTTTTTATGAAATAACCCCTTGTGAATAAAAAATAAGCTGTCTCACAAGGGCAACCTTTCATAAGGAATTTAAGCCTTAAAACAGGATATTTTGGCATATAACTGCGTTAAAAATGCTCGGAATCCGTCAAGGATTCCTGCGCTTTTTGCCTTGTTCTATATCCAAACTATCTCTGTTTAAGGTGCGAAGCAGTTTTTATCAGGTTATTTTTCGTTCAGAGGAAATGACAAAAATCCCGCAATACTTTGTGTATTACGGGATTTTTTCATGATGTATTAACGGAAAAGAATCGATAAAAACCTTAACTTCCTTGTGAAATGTCGCCCAACAGAGTGAGACAGCATTTTTTATGCCTGAACATAGAGATAAATATTGTTGGTATAAACAATATCCATTGTTTTAAGAATTTCGTTATAAACGATGAAAACGCCGTATACCTTATCGCCGATTTCCTTAACAAGATCATAAGAAATAACCGTGCATCCGTCGGTGATGCTTGTTGCACTTGAACCCGAAAATTCTTTTTCAATCAGTTCATTTACATAAGATTCAACTTCTTCTGCAGAAACTCCGACAAAAGCATTTTCAAATCCGAAATCCCATGACCACGATTTTGCATTCAATGAGCCGATAAACTCATTGTTAAGACGGTTTTTGTTGTCGTCATATTCATTGTAAAGACCCGAGTTTTTGGAGTAACCGTTGAATTTAGGGAACACGCTTGTGAGCACCATCGGGAAGTTATCTTTGCATTCGGTGATGTCAATAAGAAGGGTAATCTCGTTGTTTTCAAGATATTGGCTTGCAGCAACTCTGATGTAGTTTTTGCCGTTTTGCCAATAGCCGTTGAATCCTTCTTTGAAATATGTTGACGGTGCATCGATTTTCTTTGTGCCGCCTTTATATCCCGATTTGATAAGGTCATTTGTGAATCTGTAAATCTCATTTTCGGAGCAGGTGAACTGAATTCTTACCCAATCGGAAGCGTATTCATTGTTAGCCCCGCCATGCTCATATTCAAAATTATATGCTCCGTTCGGGGGAGCAGGAAAATCTTCGGGAAGAAGGTCGATTCCCCATTCGGATATAACTTTTTTGTTCGGATCAGATGTTGTTGTAACTGTTGTTTCTGCAGAACCGGATGTTGTTGATTCGTTTGTTGTTTCTGTTGTGCCTTTATCGGAACAAGCGCAGAGAAACATCATCAGAAATGCAAGAATAAATGCAATTGTTTTTTTCATTAAAACACCCCTTACATCGGTTATTTTACCATGTAAGAGGTGTTTTGTAAAGAAAAAGCAAAATATAATTATTATGCGAAATAGAAATCAAAGAACAAACCGAAAAGATAGGCAATGTCAGAAAGATTGCTTACGGCTCTTTCAAAATAATAAATTGAATCATATATAGCTTCTTCAAAATAATGTTCATCATAAACGGTGAACAATTCGCTTATTGCAAGTCTTGAATTATACGAAGCGTTTTTGAGATTTTCTCCGACACAGCTTCCGAGAAGTCTTGCGCCTTCGGCAAGAGAGCTTCTTTCTGTGTTGCATTCATATGTCTTGACCGTATTTCCGCCTGCATATACAACGATTTCTGTCTTTTCGGGGTCAATATAGTCATAGAAAACATAGACCCAGTAATCTCTGCCGTTGATTTCAATTGTTTCGTCATAGTTTGTATCGATTTCAACCATTTCTCCGCTTGCAAGAGTGAAGATAATCTTTGCACCGTAAATGTCATCGGAGTAGGTGTCACGGAACTCTCTTTTTATATTCTTGAAATCGTCATAGTTTGTAAAATTGACATCCTTAATGAAATCTGTTATTTCAAAAGCAGTAACCAAAACCTCTGTTTCAAAACCCATAAAGTTAATGCTTGCCTTGTTTTCGCCCTTTACCCATTCATAGTTTTCGGGCTGAAGGCAAATGTATTCTTCTTCGATTTCGAATGATTTGCCGCTTGAGAATATGATTTCAAAATCAGCAAGAATTTCGCTTGAATCCGAGTCGTAGAGATCATAGTTCAGAATAAGATTTTCAAATGTTCCGTCTTCAAATCTGATGTCGGTGATTTCTTCGCCGAGATACTCAATTGAGATGTTGTATTTATCTTCTGGGTTTGCGGAATAAAGAAAATCGAAGCCTAAAACAGTTTCTCCTGCATCAAGTTTAAAAATGATTTCTTTGTTGATGTCGTCTTCCGAAAGATAATACGAAGTTGCTTCACGGTATGCAGTTCCGTTTTTTATGCATTCGGGGAATCCGAACCAGCCGACTTCGGCATCGGTGCATTCGAGATAATAATAACCGCTTGTTTCTGCATTGAAAGTGAAATATGCGAAATAATTTTCGCCGTCAAAAGTTATTTCATTTTCGCCAAGCGCAGTTTCACCGCCGAATGTGTAAATCCACGGATCGTTTTCGTTCAGAAATTCATCATCGCAGAAATACCAATCCATAGTTTCTGCAGCGTTTGTTGCAAAGCTGCAAAGCGGGCAAGCAAGAATGATTGCCGCAAGAATAAAGGACAAGAATTTTTTCATAAGTAAACCACTCCCATTTTTGATTTTGTCAGGTTGTCCCTCCCTGTGAGTATGATAATATCAGGAAATTTTTTCCTTGTAAACAATAATTACCGAACTGAAATCAAACTGTAATTGTTTCGTAAAAAGAATTACAAATTGTAATCAATGATATGAAAAGGGTTACAAAAATATACTGTACTTCGGCTGAAATCCGTGCTATAATATCACGAAAAGGAGGGGTGGAAATGCCGAGAAACATAGACTACACAGTAACTGCCGAATATGACGGACATAAGGTTATCCATTTTCTCAGAGGATACTGCGGCTTTTCGTCCCGACTCATGAGAAAAGTCAAATATGCTCTCATGCTTAACGGCGAAGCAACGCGCACTATTGACAGAATAAAATGCGGAGATGTTATCAGCGTCTGCATCCCCGATGATGATACTTTACCCGAAATCACAGAGGCTGAAATCGATGTTGTTTATGAAGACGAGGATATCCTTGTTATTAACAAATCACCGTTTATGGCAATGCACCCGACCCATAATCATCAGGGGGATACCCTTGCGAATGCAGTTACGGCTTATCTGACAAAAAAGGGAAAAAGCGTTGCTTTCAGAGCTGTCGGAAGGCTTGATAAAGGCACTTCGGGTCTCGTTGTATGTGCGATTAATCCGCTTTCAGCCTGCAAACTTTCAGGTAAAATAGAAAAAGAATATTCTGCGCTTGTTAAAGGTGAACTTGCGGGCGAGGGCAGAGTGGATGTGCCCATTTACCGCCCCGACCCGATGAAAACTCTGCGCGCGTGTTCATATGAGCTTGGTGTTGAAGAAGCGGTGACGAATTGGTATGCGGAAAAGAAATTTAACGGTGCAACCCTTCTTCGGTTAAGACTTGAAACGGGCAGAACCCATCAGATAAGAGTTCATATGGCATTCAGCGGTCATCCGCTTGCAGGGGATAATATGTACGGCGATTTTATGCCTGAAATCGGACATCAGCTTCTTCACTGCCGAAGATGTTTCTTCGACCATCCCGTAACGGGTGAAAAAATGGAATTTGAAGCGGAGTTTCCTGAAGATTTTGCAAAAGTATTGAACAATTTACCCCATATTGAATAATTATTCGTTTGATTACTTGTGTTATATTATAAAAATACAAAATTACTTTACTTTTTATATTATTAATGTTATAATAACAGTATCTTAAAATCACGGAGGTAAAATTATGAAAAAGCTCATTAAAATCCTTGCTATCGTAATGGTAGTTGTTCTTTCTGCAACAATGCTTTATGCTTGCGGCGGCAAAGAAGATGCAACAACAGGCAGAGAAAAACTCATCATGGGTACAAACGCAGCATTCCCTCCCTATGAGTATTATGAAGGCGACAAAATCGTTGGTATCGATGCAGAAGTAGGCGCACTTATCGCTGAAAAACTTGATATGGATTTCGAAATCAAAGATATGGATTTCGGCGGAATCATCAGCGCAGTTGAAAACGGCGTTGTAAGCATGGGTATGGCAGGTATGACAGTTAACGAAGAAAGACTTCTTCAGGTTAACTTCTCAACAAGCTATGCAAAGGGCGTTCAGGTTGTTATCGTTAAGGAAGGCTCAGACATCGTAACTCTTGATAACCTTGCAGGCAAGATTATCGGCGTTCAGGAAGCAACAACAGGCGATATCTATTCAACAGATGAATTCGGCGAAGAAGCTGTTAAGAGATATCAGAATGGTGCAGCAGCAGTAGCAGCTCTTCAGAGCGGCATCGTTGATGCAGTTATCATCGATAACGAACCCGCAAAGGCATTTGTTGAAGTGAACGAAGGTCTCACAATTCTCGAAACAGCATATGCTGAAGAAGATTATGCAATCGCAGTTGCAAAAGAAAACACAGAGCTTCTTGAAAAAATCAATCAGGCTCTTGCAGAACTCACAGCTGACGGTTCAATCGATGCAATCGTTAACAAGTACATTCCCGCATAATTATAACTTTATGTATCAGAGGGGCTGTTGAAACACACAGCCCCTTTTGAATGTTTTATAATAATTGAAAGGCAGATTAAGACATGAGAGATTTCAGAATGTCTAAAAAATCGTTTACGGCGCTGATGCTTGCAATTATTGCCGTTCTCACCGTAAGCTTTATTTCCCCTGCATTTGCATCGGCAGCAGAAACTGCAACTGAAGATGCGGGCTTTTTCATTGAACTTAAAGATAATATAGTTGAGGCTTTTAACGAGCTTAAAACCGATGTGAACAATGTTCTCATCAAGAATGATAATTACAAGCATATCACAGACGGTTTGCTCATAACAATTGAGATTACTCTTGCGGCACTTGTTATCGGTCTTGTTATCGGATTTCTGGTTGCAATTATCCGTTCAACCCATGATAAGACAGGCAAATTCAAGTTCCTGAACTCGATTTGCAAGCTCTATCTCACAATTTTCAGAGGGACACCTGTTATTGTTCAGCTTCTTATTATCTATTATTTGTGGCTCGGAAAAGCAGGCGTACACGAAAACATTGCTGCTATTGTTGCATTCGGTATCAACTCGGGTGCATATGTTGCGGAAATTGTCCGTTCAGGTATCATGTCAATTGATAACGGACAGTTCGAAGCAGGCAGAAGTCTTGGCTTCAACTATGTTCAGACTATGATTTATATCATTCTTCCTCAGGCGCTCAAGAATGTTCTTCCCACTCTTGCAAACGAGTTCATCGTTTTGCTTAAGGAAACATCCGTTGCAAGTTTCATCGCCGTCAAGGATATGATGAAGGGCGCAAATGCACTTGTAGGATTCACCTATAACATGAATATTCCTTACATAACCGTTGCGCTGATTTACCTTGTTATGGTTCTTGTTCTTCAGAAGGGTGTCAGCCTGCTTGAAAGGAGGCTTCGTAACAGTGACCACTGATAATGTTCTCATCAAAGTATCGGGACTTCAGAAAAACTTCGGTTCTCTTGAAGTTCTCAAGGATATAAACACAGAAATTAAAAAGGGCGAGGTTGTTGTTGTTATAGGGCCTTCAGGCTCGGGTAAATCTACTTTCCTTCGATGCCTTAACCGTCTTGAAGAACCTTCAGGCGGAAAAATCGAGCTTGACGGTGTTGACATCACAGACAAGCATGTAAATATCAATAAGCACAGAGAAAAGATGGGCATGGTTTTCCAGCAGTTCAATCTTTTCAATAATCACACTATTCTCAAAAATATAACTCTTGCTCCCGTGAAGCTCGGACTCATGAAAAAAGCTGAAGCGGAAAAGAAGGCAATGGAGCTTCTCAAAAGAGTCGGTCTTGAAGAAAAGGCAAACGCCTATCCTTCACAGCTTTCGGGCGGTCAGAAGCAGAGAGTTGCAATTGTCCGTGCTCTTGCAATGAATCCTGAAGTAATGCTTTTTGACGAACCCACATCAGCTCTTGACCCTGAAATGGTCGGCGAAGTTCTTGAAGTTATGAAGGAACTTGCACGCTCGGGCATGACAATGGTTGTTGTTACTCATGAAATGGGATTTGCAAGAGAAGTCGGCTCAAGAGTTGTTTTCATGGACGAAGGCGTTATTATGGAAGAGAACACACCCGACGAATTCTTCGCAAACCCGAAGAATCCCAGACTCAAGGATTTTCTTTCAAAGGTACTTATCTGAACTTAAATCGGAAGGCGGTGAGTTTATGGTTGATAAACTGAAAAATTTTGCCATTCGTTGGAAATACGAAGCGATAATTTTTCTTATGACCATGATTCCCGTCTTTTTTAATTTCAACAAACTTTCTCATGTTCATCGGATGTATATTCCGTATTATCTCTATGATTTCTCAATGGGATTTAACTCGAGAATGTGGGTGGGGTCACTTGTCAGGGTTCTTAATCCGCATCCTACGGAAGAATGGATAAAAAATTTCGCTGTTGCAATCCTGATTCTCGGAATGATACTGACGGCAATTGTGCTTGGCAGAGCGGTTAAAAATGCCGCAAACGAAAACCGATTCACAATGCTCGTTTTTATTCTCTTCTTTATTTCAGGGTCGCTTTCGATTTCGATTTTTTCGCGCTTCTTCGGAATGCTTGATATACATATGTATATCATTGCTCTGGTTTCTGTTGCTTTTTCGCAGAATAAATATCTCCGATGGTTTGTTCCCGTTTTGTGCATCGCAGGCGTGCTGGTCAACTTTGTTTTCACGATATCATATTTCCCGATAGTTGTTCTTGCATTGCTCTATAATGCCGATAAAAACGAGAAAAAGCTGTGGCATATAGTTGTTTTTGTTTTAACGGTGGTTTTGGTGCTCGGAGTTACTGTCTATACTGTTTTTGCCGCGTCGGATAATATGTTTATAACGCCCGATGAAGCAATCCGTATAATGGAAGATAAGATAGGTCATCCGCTTACCGCTGAACAGAATGAATATGCAGGACTTTATCTTTTCGGTCAGAATGAAGGTGCGGCGGAACTTTTCGGAAAGCCTGTTTCGGATATGTCCCCGTTTGAATATATTTCCAATTACTTCAGATATTTTGTTGAAACAAGTTTTTCAATGCATGGCGTTTTCAATCTTTCGTTAATCACATTGCCCGTTATTGCAGCTTTCTGGGCGCTGTGGATTTCGTGCATCCGCAAGGCAGAAAAGAAGAGTACAAAATTTATATATATTTGTTATATACTCTCTACATTGTTTATTCCGCTCGCTTGTCTGCTTTCAACGGACCTTGTCAGATGGGTTGCATCAGGACTGATAACTCAGTTTGCGCTTTGCTTCCTGATGTTTTATCTCAGAGATTCCGCATTTGAAGAAACAATAAGAAAAATCAGGCAGATGAGTTCAAAGAACAAAATCATACCGTTTGTTTTGTATGTGTTATATGCATCAAGCCTGTATCTTGATCTGGCAACTTAAAAAGGATGTTTCACCGTTTGGTGAAACATCCTTTTTTATAATTCAATTATTTCAACATTGTCCTTATATGATTTGCTTCCCATTTTGCCGTACCATACAACTCTTTTGCCGAATTCTTCCCAGCTTGAAACTGTGTTGCTGTCTTTGAAAACAGTTCTGCAGGTTACGGATTCAAGCGGTGAATATTTGTTGACATAAATATTTCTGAAATAATCGTGGAAGTTATAATCGGTGGTGCATTCGCTCTCTGCTTCGTTCGGCTTCCTGACAACAGCTTTCTGATATGCGGTAAGCTGTGTGAGAATTTTCCCGTCTTTGATAACTGAGCGGAGATAGGGCATTATTTCGCCATAAAATCTGTCAAAGTTTCCGCTGATATGAAGGAACATATATTCATAATGATCCCATACAAGATTGCCCGCGAACGGAACAAAGAATCGCGGATTTTCGCCCTTGGCAAGGCTTGCGAATGAAGATTTAACGGTGTTATAAAGCTCTGCAAAAAACGGAGCATTGCCGTTTTCTGTGTATTCCATAAGACCTTCATAAAAATCTCTGTAACCGATTCCGAGTTCGTTGAAAGCATATATTGCAAAGCATCTGAGAAGACCGCAGGCGTGCATTGCCTGTGTAACTGCGGTGAAAAGTGAGCTTTTTTGCCACATTTCACACGGCATAGTGTTTGTTTCAACAATGATGTTTGTTTTTTCGGGGATATAATATGCATCTGCGGTGCAATGGAAACGGACAATTTCTGTTCTTGATGTTCTTATTCCGTGCTTTTTGATATAGTCTTTCTGACCGAGTTGAGAATTCGGAAGCACAATGCAATGATAAACTTCAAAGATAAAGTGTTGACCGATTTCAAAAAGCTTGCAGATTCCGTCAACAAAGCTGTCATATGTTTCGCCCGGCAGACCGAGAATCAGCTCTGAATAAACCTGAAGATTTTCTTCATGGTATATCGCAAAATTCTCTCTGAATTTATCGAGCGACATATTCTTTCTGCCGATGTTTTCAAGCACAACGGGTGAAAGACTCTGCAGAGAAATTGTTGCGCCTTCTCTGTCAATTTCCTTTCGGTTGAATTTGCGGACTATTTCACGGACTCTTTCAGAATTTCCTTTTGAATAGTTGATTCTGACTCTTTCGGGGTAGCCGTATTTTTCTTTTGCGGCAACAAGAGCGTCTGCTATTTCAAGGTCATTTTTGCCGATTCCGAAGTTTGCATCCGCACCCCATACAAATCCGATTTTGTGGGTTGCGATCCATTCAATTTCAGCAAGAACTTTTTCAAGCGGGAAAAATCTTGTTTTCTCTTTGAGCGGACCCCAGTCGCAATATGCGCATGAATTGGGACATCCTCGGCTTGTTTCAAGAATGGTGTTGAATTCGTAATCGGGATATTTTTCTGAAAAATCGTCAAACCAACCGTCAAGATAGGGGGATGCATAATCTGTTCTGCAAACGGATTTCTTTTCAGTCAGAACATATTCACCGTTTCTGCGGAATGCAATGTTGGGAGTGTTGTCAAGGTTACCGTTTGCCAGAGCTTCAAGAAGATTTCCGAATGTGACCTCACCCTCGCCGAAGCAAAGAATATCAACCTGCCCGTTTTCTTCAAGGAAAGAAGTGTCCTGCGGAATATTGTGTCCGCCGAAAACGGTTATACATTCAGGGAATGCTTTTTTGATTTCCGATGCAAGAGCAAGATGATATTCGGTGTTCCAGCAGTAGTTTGAAAATCCGACAACTGCAGGGTTTTCCATTTCGGATATAACTTCTTCGATGTTTTTTCTGATAAAAATGAAGTCTTTGAATTTATATGAATCTTTAACTGCGGGGCTTTTAAATGCATTTGCAATTATAACGCCTGAAGTATAAGGCAGATAGATTACTTTTGAATTCTTGCCTGACGAAACATCGACCTGAACAAAATAGACATTTTTTGCGATGTTCAAAACTACAACTCCTTTATTATTCTTCAGCAGTTTTGCTGTTCTTTTTGATCGATTCTGAAATTTTGCAGAAGATGTTTTCTGCATAAACTCCTGCAGGGAGCATTGCTTTTCCGTCACAGAGCGAAAGCATGAGATACAATGCGCCTGCAACTCCGAGTGCAGCGACGCTGTATTCGGAAAGAAGAGACAGAGGCATTGCAACTATTGCGATTGCATAACCGATAACTTCGATGAATGCACGCTTGTTTTTAACTGCTGCAACTGCAAGCGCAAAAAGAGCAACTGCAACAACAAATGCAGGAATTATGTATTCTATATTTGACATGAAGGTGATGAGCGCAATTGTGTTTTTTCTGTAATATACGCTGACTGCAAGAGCAACAAAAAGGATGATTTCGCTGATAACAAAAATAATCTTCTCTTTTTTATAATCGGGAGCAGCAACTTCGGACGAAGCCTTCTTGGTCTTTTTTGAAGAAGCCTTTGCTTTTTTCTGATACATATAAGAGAATCTTACCATTGAAGAGCAGATTACTGCCGAAGCGCAGATAGGTCCTGCCTGACCGAATGTTGATGAGAAAGCGGCAACGATGCAAAGACCTGCTGCAGCAATAAGAGTGTAGATATTCTGCGAAAGCACAAGTGCGATGCTGAGAATGCCTACGGTAATCATAACGGGATTTCTGATGACCGAATCATCAAGAACAACAAAAAATGTGTAAGCAATTCCGATAAGAGCGATTATATCAACAGCCTTGAAGTCCTTGCCGCATTCGGGTGAGAGCTTTGAAAACATGAAGATTGTCAAGGGTATGCAGCAAATAAGGATATAGGGGATTAATGTGGGCTGAAAAATCGCCGTTTTGCTCAGCGAGAAGAACGATTTGAAAAGAAGCGCCGCTAAAACAATCACAGCTGTTACTACTGTGTTTTTTGAAGTGTTGGAAAGTTTTGATGACATATTTATCCCACTTTTCTTAATTAAATTTTATTTCGGGTTTATAGAAATCGGAGGTATAAAGAGCCGCCGATTGATTCCGTCCGTACCAGATAACCTTGCACGCATATTCATATAAATCTTTGCAGGGCAGGGTGTTGTTGACTGTTATTGTTATCGGTGAATTCTTAAGAGCTGTGAGTTCGCCTTTGTAAATTCCGTTCAGATAACTGTAAAAATCATACTCACTCTTAATTGTGATTTTTTCATCATTGCCGCATCTTTTCAGAATATTGCTCTGAAAATCAAAGAGCGAATCAAGAATAAGGCTGCTTCCGTATTCGTTGGTGATGAGGATTTTCAATTCTTCGTAAATTGCATCAGCGTTTTCGAGAGATTTAAGAAAATATATTTCATCGAATTGCCAGCAAATATCACCGAGACCGTCACAGGGCACCGCCCACGGATTCTTGCCTTCTGACATCCCTTTGGCAAAATCTTTTATCAGCGAAAAAACCTTGTGGCAGGCTTTGTTTTCAGGATTTTGAGAGAACAAAGCGATTTTTGAATATATATCATAATAGCTTACGCCGTATTCATTGCGAAGATAAATCGCAATCGCTCTGAAAAAACCGATGTTATGAAATGCCTGAATAATGCAGGCGAAAACAACGCAATAAATCCAATCGTCAACGGAAAGCGAGTTAGTTTTTATAACGGTTGTGTTATATTCCTGAATTTCCCGATTCTCATTTGCTTTGCAATGAGCCTGGGAAAACGGAGTGCGGACAGTTTCGATTCCGAAATTTTCAACATATTCGGGCGAACCCATTTCAGAATTGACGAGCAAATCGCAGGTGTAA
The DNA here is from genome assembly GCA_045645685.1 of Acutalibacteraceae bacterium. Taxonomy (GTDB): domain Bacteria; phylum Bacillota; class Clostridia; order Oscillospirales; family Acutalibacteraceae; genus CAG-177. The sequence goes on along the minus strand of JAZRJH010000068.1, from coordinate 14,032 downwards.
ACCTGAATCGCTTTGTGCTGACCGTATTCAAGCAAATCGCAAAGACCTTTTGTGAAGCTTTCACGGGTTTCGCCTGCAAGACCGAGAATGAGTTCAGATGATGTTGAAATACCCAGTCGGCTGTATTCGTTCATCAGTTCACGGAAATGCTCAAGCGAAATGTTCTTTCTGCCAATGTTTTCAAGAACAGAGGGGGAGAGACTCTGGAATGAAAGTGTCTGCGCTTTGTCGAGTCCGTATTTGTTGAATCTCATGCAGATTTTTTTAACGAAATCTGTTCTGTTTTTTGTGAAACAAACTCTGAAGTTTTTGGGATATCCCGTCTTTTTCTTGAGTAAAATGATATATTCCGCAATGTCTTCGTCGCGGTCAACTATGCCGAAGTTTCCGTCGGCGCAATAAACATATTCGATTTCATGAGCCGCTATCCAGTCAAGCTCGGCTTTTACCCTTTCCATCGGGAAAAGCCTGACCTTGCTTGCAAGAGTTCCCCAGTCACAGAATGCGCATCTGAAAGGGCATCCTCGGTTTGTTTCGAGTATCGCAGAGAAGCTGATGCCGTCATTCATTATCCCGTCAAAAATGCCGTTAAGATAGGGCGACGGATATTCATTCAGGCAGAAGGCTTCTTCTTTTGTTTTGTAAAATTTTCCGTTGCATCTGAATGATATATTCGGAATTTCGGAAAGACTCTGATTTTCAAGCAGAGCAATAACAATGCTTCGGAAGGCTTCTTCTCCTTCCCGATATATGACTATATCAACATCAGGACATTCTTCAAACGTTCCGGAATCCCGCTGCACATTGTGACCGCCGAAGATGATTGTTGCTTCGGGACAGGATTTTTTGATTTCCGATGCAAGTGCTTTGTTGTATTCATAATTCCACACCGAACAAGAAAAAGCAACTATGAACGGTTTTTTGATTTTTGCAACAGCATCTTTTATCGGTTCATGTGTATAAATAAATCCTGCAAGATTGCAGTTTTTTCTGATTTTTTTATCATCAAAAGCATAGGCGGCAATGCAACCCGATGCATAGGGAATATATACGGAGCGGCGGTCGTTGCCGTAAACATTATTTGCCTGAACAAAATAAATGTTTTTCATCACCGCACACCTCTCCATAATAATATTAATATTATAATACCTTAATATAAGAATGTCAAATGTTTATGTTTATTGACTAACCGTTAAAATTGTGGTAAAGTATCATCAAGGAAGTGAAACAAATGTTAAATATACTCGTTACAGGCGGAGCAGGTTACATCGGTTCGGTGCTCGTGCCCTTGCTTTTATCCAAGGGATGCAAAGTCACCGTGCTCGATAACCTTTTTTATAATCAGAGCCCCTTGCTTGAATGTTGCGCAAATCCGAATTTTGAAATGATAAATGCTGATGCACGCAACGAAAAAGAAGTTGCTCAGGCTATGAAAGGCAAGGATTATATTATCCCCCTTGCAGCACTTGCAGGATTTCCGATTTGCGACAAGGAAGCTTGCTCAGCCTATTCAATCAACTATGATGCAATCAAAATGATTCTCCGTTTGAGAGATAAATCGCAGAGAATTATCTTCCCTTGCACCAACAGCGGTTACGGTCTTGGCGAAGGCGAGAATTTCTGCACGGAAAACTCACCCATAAAGCCTATTTCAATTTACGGAAAAAGCAAGGTTGAGGCAGAAGCGGCAGTTCTCAGCGAAAGCAACACAACCGCATTCCGATTTGCAACCCTTTTCGGTGCATCTCCGAGAATGAGAACTGACCTTCTCGTAAATGATTTTGTTTACAGAGCTGTTTTTGACCGCACAATCGTTATTTTTGAAGGCAATTTCAAGAGAAACTATCTTCATGTCCGCGATGCGGCAAATGCATTCTGGTTTGCAATTGAAAATTTCGAAAAAATGGAAGGCAACACCCATAACTGCGGTCTTTCGGATTCCAATCTTTCCAAAATTGAGCTTTGCGAAAAAATCAAGATGATTCTTCCGAAGTTTGTTTATATAGAAGCACCCGTCGGCGAAGACCCTGACAAGAGAAACTATATCGTTTCAAATGACAGAATTGAATCTCTCGGATGGAAACCCGAATATTCTCTTGATGACGGCATAAAAGAGCTTATCAAAGCATATCAGATTATAAAAAATAACAAATTTTCCAATATATAAAAAAACTCTCTCACGCTTTGTGAGAGAGTTTTTATCTTATCTTAAAATTTTGTTTTTTGGCATGAATCTGATTCTGAGTGCAACCTTGAGATAAGAAAGAAGCTGAATCGGTGAGTTGCTCGATTTCCCTTGCTTTCTTGATTGGCAGGTTGTGGGCAATTCCTTGAATCTGAATCCGAGTCTTAACGGTTTAAGCACCATTTCAAGAAGAATTGCAAAATTTGTTTCTTCGAATTTTATTGAACGGTAAAGCTCTGTGGGAGCAATCTGCATGGGAATTGTAAAATCCGTGAGATTGCTTGAATAAAGCACTGAAAGAAATTTTTGAGAAAGGAAGTTGATGATATTTCTGAATTTTCCGTACCCTTCAAAACTGCCGTTCTTGAGCCATCTCGATGCCGAAAAAATGGTGTCGGGTTCTTTTTTTGCGCCGTCAATCATCTGCGGAATAAGATTCAGGTCAAGCGCAAGGTCGGAATCAATCGTTATGCAATGCGAACCCTTTGCCCTGTCAATCATTTCAACAATAAAAGCCATGAACGGGAGCGACTGCCTGAACGAAATAACAGGAACATCGCAGTTTCTCTTTGTGAGTTCATTTATAACGGCAAGGCATTCAGGCGTTACTCTGTCGGGATAACAAATCATGATTTCGGCAAGGTCTTCGCGGCGGCATATGCCGAGAACCGTGTCAACAGTTGTTCTCAGCGAATCAGTTTCCGTAACCGCACCGATTAAAATTGAAACATTTTTAAATTCCGACAAGTAAAATACACTCTCCTGAATCAGATATCTTCAAAGGTAATTCCCGGATTGAAGGTTATGCCGTTTCTTCCGAACCATACTGCTTCGATTGCATAATCCTTCCAGTTATCGGGATGAGTTGCATTGTTGATGTTTATTCTTACGGGCTTCTTTTTCAAAGGGGCATATTTGTCCTGAAGAGCGTGGTCATAATATTCTTTCCAGTCATAACTGAAATCATTGCTGTAATTATTCTTGTGCGGATGTTTCAGAATGATTTTCTGGAGCGAGATCATTTCGTCAAGTATTTCGTCATTCTCAAACATTTCTGCAAGAACAGGCTTTATTTCTGCATAGAATTTATCAAGACGGTAAATTGTGTCAAGATGGGCAGCTTTTTTGGGTGACCATGTGATATTGCCGAAAACCTCGTTTGAATAAAGCTCGGGGGATTTGCCTTTTGTTATTGTTTTGAAGAAATTATACAGTTTGCGATATGTCAGATTTGCAATAGTTCCGTCGTTGTCTTTGGCAAATGTTATTATGCGGTTATAGAAATCTTCATAAGGGATTTTTTTCTCATGGAAAAGATAAATTGATATGAGTTTAAGTATTCCCAGATGATGATATGCTTCCGTAATGGTTGAAAAGATGTTGGCAGCAATCCAGTCTTCGGTATTCATTGAATCCGAGCCGACAACATATACGGTTTTTTCCGTAACTTCATCATCATCAGCGGTGTGTGCAACAAGCGAATCGATTTCTGATGTTATAATACCGTGCTTTTTCATGTATTCAGGGTCAGCCATGGGAGAGTTCGGAAGAAGTTCACAGTTATAAACCGTGATAAGTCTGTGCTGACCTGCGGCGAGCAATGTGCCGAAACCTTTGCAGAAGCTCTCGTATGTTTCGCCCGGCAAACCAAGAATAAGTTCGGAATAAGTTGTTATTCCTTCTGCTTTGTAAAGACCGTTGAGTTCGGTGAATTTTTCCATCGTCATATTTTTTCTGCCGATATTTTCAAGAACAACGGGGTCCAGACTCTGGAACGAAAGCGTTGCGCCTTCTTTGCTCAGACCGTATTTTTCAAGCTTGCGGCTGATATCAAGAACTCTTTTCGGGTCTTTCATGGAATAGTTTATTCGCAGTCTTTCGGGGCAGCCTGTTTTTTCTCTCACGCTGATAAAATAATCAACGATATCCATGTCACGCTCATAAGCGCCGAAGTTTGCATCCGCACCCCAGATGAATTTAACATTATGCTCCGCCATCCAATCGATTTCAGCATAGATTCTTTCGATAGGATAGAGCTTCACTTTCTGACTGTTGCATCCCCAGTCACAATAAGCGCAGCTTCTCGGACATCCTCGGCTTGTTTCAAGAATTGCATCCAGCTGCATATCGGGGTTTTCTTCGAATATTTTATCAAAAAGACCTGTGAGATAAGGTGACGGATAGTCTGTTCTTGATAAAGTTTCTGAGGGGGTTTTTACATATTCCGCACCGTTGCGATAAGAAATGTTGCAAATAGCGGAATAATCGGGTTTTTCTTTGAGAAATTCAAGCAGAAGTGAGCGGTACGCTTCTTCGCCCTCTGCATGAACAAGAAAATCAATGAACGGATATTTCTCAAGAAAATAGTTGTTTGGCGGAACATTATGACCGCCGAAAATGATAACACAATCAGGGAATCTGGCTTTGATTTTTTCTGCAAGAACAAGGTTGTAGCGTGTGTTCCAGATATAGTTTGAAAAACCTACAACTGCAGGATTTTCCAGGCTTTTAACTGCATCATCGGTGATTTCGCGGGTGAAAATAACACGCTTGAAATCATAGTTATCCCTGATGATTTCATCGTCAAAAGCATAAGCGACCAACAGACCGACAGCATAGGGCAGATAAGCTGCCTTGAATCCGTTGCCTGCATAGGTGTTTGATGCTTGCACCATGTAGATATTCTTTTTCATTTTTTCTCTCCCGAAGCCAAACAGAAATGTTTGCCGATTTTATGGTCGGATTCTTTTATGAATACTATTTTATCATAAAAGAATATAAGATGTCTACACTTTTTTCTTAAATTGAACAATAAGGTGCGAAAATGCCCGCTTTTTTATTAATTGGAATAATAAATTTCTGTTTTTTCTCTGGAATTGGTGCAGAGAGTTGCACTTCTTCTCTTGCCAAACCAGATAATTTCTCTTGCATAGTCCGCCCAGCTGTCAATCTTCTTTTCAAGCGTGATATGAAGTTTTGTTGCCTTCTTTTCGAGCGGAGAATAGCGGTCGTCATAGATGTTTTCAAAATATGTGTAGAAATCATATTCTGATTCAACATCAACCGTTTCCGTGTTGGGTAAACGGAGAATTTTCTTCTGATAATTCAGAAGCTCATTATAGATATCTTCGTCAATTCCGAGAGCTTTTGTGAAATCTTCAATGTCATTCCAGAAAACATCTCTGTTATAAATCAGGTCAAGGAAAATTCCTTCTTCAAAATACCAACCGACCTTGCTGAAAATATCTTTCTGATAGCACCAGTCGGAAACGTCGGTATGCTCTGTTTTCCATCGGATTTCTTCGAAAAGTTTATAGATATATTTTGATTTGTCATTGAAAATATAATTGAGAAGACTGTTGTAGAAATCATAATAACTGATTCCGAGCTCGTGTCTTGCATAGAGTGCAAAACAGCGGAGAAGACCGAGATGATGAAAACTCTGAAGGCAAACCGAAAACATATTTGCCTTGACCCACATTTCCTTGGTCATATCTTTTGTTTCAACAACAACATCGTAGTATTCCTGAACGCCGTTGAAATTGGCAGGGTAATGAATACCGTGAAGAGGCTGACGCTCCCAGCGGATATTATATTTTTCAACGAAATCCTTGCTTGCGATGGGGGAGTTGCAATAAACCTGACAGGTGTAAACCGTCATGGAGTTATGCTGACCGTTTTCGAGCAGACGGCACAATCCTTCGCAGAAGGTTTCGTAGGTTTCGCCGGGAAGACCGAGAATAAGTTCAGTATAAGTCGGAATTTTTTCTTCAGCATATTTTGCAGTTAAATCCGAATAGTGTTCAAGTGTCAGGTTCTTTCTGCCGATATTTTCAAGAGTCTGTGCATCAAGTGACTGATAAGCAAGAGTAACTCCCTTGTCAATTCCGCTGTGGTTGAGTATTTTTCCGATTTCAAAAACGGTTTCGTCGCTGTTTTTGGCATAGCAGGGTTTGAAAACCTGCGGATAACCGTTCTTGTTCTTCATTTCAAGAATATAGTTGGCAGTTTCAATATCGCGCTTTTCAATGCCGAAATTCGCATCGGCGCAGTAGCAATAGGTAATTTTGTGCTCGGATATCCAATCTATGTCGCCCTTGATTCTTTTCATGGGGAAAAGGCGGATTTTCTTTGTGAAACACCAGTCGCAGAAAGCGCATGAATAAGGGCAGCCTCTGTTTGTTTCGAGAGTTGCATGAAAATTGACGGAAGGATATTCCTTGAGCATACGGTCAAAAAGACCTGCGGTGTATGGTGACGGATAATTTGTTATGTCATAAACACGTTTTTTGTCTGTGGTAACAATTCCGTTGATGCTTCTGAACGAAATATCGGGAATTGATGAGAAATCGGAGCGGTTTTTTATTGCCTTGAGAAGCATTGTAAACGGCTCTTCTCCCTCGGAGTGCATGAGCACATCGATGAAATCATGCTTTTCAAGGAGCGTGGTATCATCGGGAACATTGTGACCGCCGAAAACAATCATGCATTCGGGATATTTATCCTTGATCATTTTTGCAAGGCGGAGATTATATTCCATGTTCCAGACATAGCATGAAAATCCTACAACGGCAGGGTCGATGATTTTTGCCATCGACTCTTCGAGAGTAAGACGCATATAGAGAATATCGGAAAGCTCATAGCTTTCTTTGATTTCGCTGTCATTCCATGCATAGGCGGCAATGCATCCCGCCGCATACGGAAGATAAGCCATATAGTCGTTGTAGGTTACGTTGACCTGCGCAAGATAAACCTTGTTACTGAACATTTTCTGAATTACTCCGTTTCAAATATGCTTGTTTGATGTAAGTGCTGAAACTGTCTTTTCTGCCGTACCAGGCAACGATTCTTGCGAACTTTGCCCATGATTCAAACGGCTTTGTTTCAATCATAACGCTGAAATTTTCTTTTTTGAGCGTTGACGGTTTTCCGTCAATGAGATTCATGAAATAATCGGTGAAGTTATAAGAAAAAGCAAGATTCACCTTTTCGTCAAACGGCTTTTTGATTATGTTTTTCTGGAATTCAAGAAGTTCGGAATATATTTCTTTTTCCATTCCGAAACGGTCAAGGAATTCCGTTATTTCGCCGTAGAATTTTTCGTGGTCATAAATCATGCAAAGATAGGCATATTCTTCAAAAGGCCATTGAACGTTTCCGAATCTTTCGTCGGTGCAGCACAAAGTTCCTTTTTCTTCAATAACATCATTGAGATATCCGTTGATTTTGCAGAAAACCGAACCGATAACTGTTTCGGAATTTGAAAGGGCAAATTCAAGGAGCGAAGAATAAAATTCCTTGTATGAACATATTCCTTCATTATAAAGATAAAGAGCAAAAAACTGAAGAAGACCCATGTGATGGCACGAATGAACAACTGCAGAAAAGAGATTCATCTTTTTCCAATCATCGGTTGTCATCGAATAGGTTGATGTCACAACGCAGGAATCTTCGGGAATTTCGTCGCTGTCATCCGCTTCTCTGTGAGGCTGATGAAGGGGAATATGAGAAGTTTTGATTTTGTATTTATCAACATAGTCTTTCTGACCCATAATTGAGCAGGGGAGCCATTCGCAGTTGTGGAAATAAATCGAATTGTGCTGACCGAGTCTTAAAAGCTCATCAACGCCGTCAATAAGACTTTCGCTTGTTTCACCCGGCAGACCCATAATAAGTTCCGTGTATGTTGCGATTCCCGCATTGTTATATAACTCCATGAGCTCGGAATAATATTCGATGCTGATGTTTTCTCTGCCGATATTTTTCAGAGCTTCTTTGCTCATCGATTGGAATGAAAGCGTGATGCCCTTGTTCATTCCGCTTTTTTCAAGCATCAGACCGATATCAAAAACATTTTTTGTGCTGTTTTTTGCATAGGAAGTCTGGAATTTGACGGGATAACCGTTCTTTTCTTTCTGGGCTATAATTTTTTTTGTTATCTCCTTGTCACGGGCGAACATTCCGAAATTGGAATCAGCGCCGCCGAGACCGAAGACCTTGTGTTCACTCAGCCATTCTGCTTCGCCGTAAATTCTTTCAAGGGGGAATTTGCGGATTTTTGATTTCATGTTGCTCCAGTCGCAATAAGCGCAGGAGTTGGGGCAGCCTCTTGAAGTTTCGATGAGTGCCATGAATTCCGTGTCGGGATTTTCTTCAAGAATTTTATCAAAATATCCGTTGAGATATGGTGACGGAAAATTGCATTCTTCAGAAATCATCTGCGGATTTGTGAGAATGCCGTTTGACGTTCTCGTTGAAATTCCGGGAATTTCTTCCGCATTGTCAAGACCGATAAGCGAGCGGAGAAGTCTGCGGAAAATGATTTCTCCTTCGCCGTGGAGAAGATAATCGATATAAGGACATTCCTCAAGCATTCCGCCGCCGGGAGCAACATGATGACCGCCGAATATGATAACACACTCGGGGTAAAGCTCTTTTATTCTGCGCGCAACTTCTTTGTTGAAATTGCAATTCCAGATATAGGTGGAAAATGCAACAACAGAAGGGTTTTCAATTTTTTTGAGAACATTATCAACTGAATCGCGAAGGAAAAATATATTTTCAAGCGTGAAATTATCTGAAACGTCTTTATCATCAAAAGCGTATGCGCAAAGCTGACCCGCCGTGTAAGGAAGATGGGCGGATTTTCCGTAAGAATAATTCACTTGAAAAAAATAAAGGTTTCTTTTCAAAAAGTCACAAGCCTTTCAATACTACAATTCTTTCGAGTGCTGTTCAAAAGTATACAGATTATAGCAATTGTGCACATAAAAATCAATATATATAATGTATCCGAGTCAGACAATTTCAGCTTTTGCCCGATTTATATCGTTTGTGTAAAGTGTTGCGCCTTTACGGCGTCCGTACCAAACGGTTTCTTTTGCAAAGTCGACCCAATTATCATATATTTTGGGCGCAGTAAAAGTGTATTTTGTTTTTTGCTTTCTGAGCGGAGATGCGCCGTCTGTGCCGACATTACGGAAATATTTGCAGAAATCATAGTTGCATATAAATTCTTTTCCGCTTTCAAAAGGAGCTTTTATTGCCGAAGTCTGGAATTTGCAAAGATCGTTATAAATATCTTCGCTTATTCCGAGCGGTTTCACATAATTTTCAATGATTTTTTTCAGCTCATCGAAGTTATAGAGAATTTCAAGATAAAGACCTTCTTCAAAAAACCATGTGATATTGCCGAAAACGGGGTTGCTGTGATTCCAGTCGCCTTCAAGCGAGCCGTCAAGTTTTTCTTTTATTTCACGGAAAAGTCTGCCGATAAGACCGCTGTCCGCAAGGCAGAAATCGAGAAGATTCTTGTAGAAATCATAATAGTCGATTCCGAGTTCATAGTATGAATATATCGCAAAATAGCGAAGAAGACCAAGACTGTGGAAGCATTGCAGACAAATCGAAAAAAGATTTGCATATACCCATCCGTCACGGGGCAGAGTGCTTGTTGAACGGACAAGATAAGAATATTCGGGAATGCCGTCTTTCTTTCCGCTTGCCGAGTGAATATGGTTGAACTGAACCTTCATAGGCTCAATTTTGTGGTGCTCCATATATTCGGGTTTGCACATGGGCGCATTGGGAAGAAGCTCGCAGTAGTAAACGCTTATCGAGTTATGCTGACCTGCTCTGAGAAGTTTGCAAAGACCCTGACAGAAGCTCTCTGTTGTTTCACCCGGCAGACCGAGAATGAGTTCGGAATATGTGGGGATGCCTGCTTTGGTGTAATCTGCCATAAGACCCGAAAAATGCTCCATGGTAAGATTCTTGCGGTTTATGTTTTTGAGCGCATCGTCGCAAAGGGTCTGATATGCCATGGTTGCGCCTTTATCAAGACCTCGTGAGTTAAGAATTCTGGAGATGTTGAAAACTCTTTCGGCGCTGTTCTTTTCGTAGCAGGGTCTGAACACTTTCGGGAATCCCGTCTGTTTGTTCAGTTCAACGATATATTCTGCAATTTCCGTGTCACGCTCAAACATTCCGAAGTTTGAGTCGGCGCAGAAGCAGTATTCAATGTTATGCTCGGAAAGCCACTTGATTTCGCCTTTAACTTTTTCAATGGGAAAAAGTCGGAGCTTTTTGTGGTTGCTCCAGTCGCAATATGCGCAGTTATAGGGGCAACCCCTGTTGGTTTCGATTATCGTGTCAAACATTGTGTCGGGATTCTTTTCGATAATAGAATCGAAAACACCCGTAAGATAGGGAGAAGGATAATTTTCAACAGACTCAGGGCAATGCGGAGCGGTGAGAATGTTGTTCCCGTTTTCGTCTCTGAAAGCAATTCCGTTGCAGGATTTCAAATCCTTGCCGTTTTTGAGCGCAAGAAGAAGATTTGCGGTAACTTCTTCGCCTTCGCCGAGAGTGAGAATGTCGATATAGTCTTTTGCAAGGAATTCCATTCTGTCGGAAACGCTGTGACCGCCGAATATGATTATGCAATCAGGATATTTATTTTTAACAGCTTTTGCAAGCGCTTTGTTGAATTCAACATTCCAGACATAGGTTGAAAACGCAACGATATAAGGGGATTCCATTCCGTCAACGATTTTGCTTATATCGTCTCTGCGGAAGATAATCTCCTTGAAATCATATTCACCAGCGATTTCGGGGAGGCTTTTGCAATATGCAACAATTGTTCCTGTTGCATAGGGCAGATAGACTGATTTGTCAAACGAAAAGCCTGCCTGAACAAAATAAATGTTTTTCAAACTATATCACCTTGGAAAAATCAAAAAGTGTGTCATAATGCGCCGAAGCAATTCCGTCGGAATCTGAGTCATCATGACCTGTAAGTATATTGTTTTTTACTCCTGCATTTTTGCCTGCAAGAACATCTGAAAGTTTGTTGCCGACCGTGAAAGAATTTTCAAGGTCGATTTTGATTCCGATGTCAGAAAAATCGGAAAGTGCTTTGAAAATAAGCCCTGCAGACGGTTTTCTGCATGAGCATTCTTTTTTCAGTTCATCAATAACCGCATCGGGATGATGGGGGCAATAGTAATAGGCATCTGCGGTTACTCCGCAGTTTTCAAAAAGCAGAGCATCTGCATGAGAATGCAGTTTATCAACATCATCGGAGGTGTAAAGACCTTTTGCGATTCCCGCCTGATTTGTGATGACTATTGCAAGATATCCCTTGCTTTTTATTTCCGCAATCGCTTTGTCGGAATTTTTGATAAATCTGAAATCTTCCGTGCGATAAAGATGACCTGTGTCATAATTGATTGTGCCGTCACGGTCAAGAAAAACAGCTTTTCTTTTTCTTTCAGAGAAGAGCTTATTGTTTTCTCTTTCCGCTTTTCTGTAATTTTCAGGAATACCGATATCTATAAAATATCCGTCGCTTTCAAAAACTGCAACGGGGCAGTATGCAGCTTCAAGAACTTGTTTTTCAAACGAAAACTTTTCTTCTGCAATGCCGTCAAGGGTGTATTTGTCGATAAAATAAATTCCGCCGTTTATAAGACCTGCGGACATAACCCCTTTTTCGCGGAATCCGCAGAGAATTCCGTTCTTATGCTCAAGCAGACCCGAGTTTTCGGCATTTTCAATCCATTTTGCCGCAAGAGAAAGTCTGCATCCTGAAGCATCATGGAATTTTTTCATTTCCGCAAGGTCAACATCAAAATAAGTGTCGCCGTTTATGACGGCAACGCAGTTTTCTCTGCACATTCCGAGAGCCTTTTTGATTGCACCGCCTGTGCCGAGAGGGGATTCTTCACGGCAGTATTCAACCGTCATTCCGCGGTGTGATCTGCCGATGAATTCTTCAACGGTCTCCGCTTTATACCCTGTTGAAATTATCGCTCTGTGAACACCGTTCACATAAAGATAATCAAGAATGTAGCGCAGAAAAGGTTTGCCGTTTACAGGTGCAAGGGGTTTCGGAAGATTTTCAATGCACGGTTTGAGCCGTGTGCCGAGACCGCCTGCAAGAATGATTGCTTCCATTATGCATCTGCCTCCGCAATGATATCCTTTGTGCCGTCGGGAAGTTCCACTCCCTTGTCATAAAATGCAACAAGAACTGAATCTTCGTGATATATGAATCTGTGAATCACATCGGGGTTTATGATGAACATATCGCCTTTTTTGAAATCGTAAACTTCTTTTTTGTTGCCGAGTTTTGCTTCAAGAGTGAAACAGCCTTCAACCACATAGAAACCTTCACGGTTGAGTCTGTGGAAATGATTTCCGCGTTCAAAACCCGCCTTTGAAACGGCAACGTTTATCTGCTTCCAGCCGTCATGAACAAGCTGAACAAGTGCGCCGCGCTCATCTTCAAAAACAAAATCGGGTTTAACAATTTCTATCATCATCTTACCTCATCAATAGTTACAGATTATCTTTGTGCCTTCGTTTTCGAATCTGAAATCAACTTCGTACAAATCCGAAAGAGCGTTGCGTACGGCAGGCTGTTTTTCTTTCGGCACATAAAACAGAAGGCATCCGCCGCCGCCTGCACCGAGAAGTTTTCCGCCCAGAGCGCCTGCTCCGAGTGCTTTTATGTAAATATCATCAATCATGCTGTTCGATATTTCGTTACTGATACTTCTTTTGAGCATCCATGTTTCGTTAAGCATAAGACCGAAGTCATCAAGCGAACGGCTTTGGTCAACAAGAATTTTTTCGGCATCGTCAACCATGCGGAGAATTTCAAGAAGCTCTGCAGTCTTTTTGCCGAGCATATTTTTTGTTGCTTTCTGAACATGGAACGAATATCGTGAAAGTCCCGTAAAAAACACCATCAGATTATCGTTGAGAAGCTGTTTTCTTTCGGGTGTGATATCAATCGGCGTCACTTTATATCCTTCGGATGTGAAGTCGATTCTGTTGAATCCGCCGAATGCCGCCGCAATCTGATCCTGAATTCCGCCGTCTTCGTTGCAAAGCGTGCGTTCAAGATAAATTGCATCGTCTGCAAGCTCGCGTTTGGTTTTGTTTATGCCCTGCATTGTGTAAAACGCATTGAGCATACCCACGGAAAAAGCGCTGCTTGTACCGAGTCCTGTTTTTGCGGGAATATCCGCATCGTAATTGAGAAAAATGTTTTCGAGTCCGAGCCACTTCATAGCGTTTCTGATTGCAGGATGCTTTATATCATCAACTGAGCCGACTTCTTCTATCTGCGCATACATAAGCTTTGATTTGTATTCAAAAAGTTTTTCGGGAAGCGGTCTCACTATTACATGGCAGTATTTGTTGAAGGTGGTAGAGATAACGGAGCCTGAATGTTCGTTGAAAAACTCGGGAAAATCCGTGCCGCCGCCAAAGAATGACATTCTTACGGGTGTTTGCGATATAACCATTCCGTACTCCTCCTTCAAAAAATTACTCTATATTATAACATATAATATTTATTATATCAATACTTAATAAACTAAATTAATGGGAGAACCGTCAAGATATGCAAGAATGTTTTCTTTGCAGATTCCCATAAGTCTTTCACGGGTTTCAAATCCTGCCCATGCAATGTGGGGTGTTATATAACAGTTTTCAAGGCCGAAAAGCGGACAGTCTGTTGAAGGCGGCTCGCTATGAAGCACATCAAGACCGGCTCCCGAAATAATCCCGTTTTTAAGTGCATAGGCAAGGTCGTTTTCGTTCACAACCTGACCTCTTGAAGTGTTGATGAGAACGGCGTTTTTCTTCATTTTTGAAAGAAAATCCGAATTCACCATTCCTTCTGTTGCAGGGGTCAAGGGGCAATGGATGCTTACAAAATCGCTCTTTGAAAGAAGCTCGTCAACGCTTGTGAATTCAACGTTTTCAAAGGGAGCAGGATGGTTTGTGTTGGCGAGAATTTTCATTCCGAATGCAGCAGCGATTTTTGTAACTGCC
>JAZRJH010000067.1:0-3322 GCA_045645685.1 Acutalibacteraceae bacterium | reverse complement strand
GAACTAAGCGAAATTGCCACCAACATTTATTCCGTTTCAAATGGTATGTTAAAAACAGATAAGATTGCCACCACATTTTTGAAAAGTCAGGCACAGCGATTGGACAAGGTGATTTTACAAATCAACACCTTCTTCACCGTTCCTGATAAAATCAAAGCAGCCGATATAAAATGGCAACAACAAAAATATGGGACATAAAAGGAAGAGTTGATTCTTTGATAAACTATGCTGCCAATCCCGAAAAGACAGACGGAAATAAATATAGCGAAAAGCAAATACAAGCTCTCCACGATGTTATGGATTATGCTTCCGATGATTATAAAACGGAACGAAGCTTATATGTATCGGGCGTTAATACAACGCCCGATATGGCAAAGAAAAAGATGCACCAAACAAAGCTCCGTTATGGTAAGACGGATGGCATCGTAGCATTTCACGCCATACAGAGTTTCAAGCCGGGAGAGGTTACGCCCGAAATTGCACATGAAATCGGCAGAAAGCTTGCAAAAGAAATGTGGGGTGATAGGTTTGAGGTTGTGATTGCAACACACCTTAATAAAGAACATCTGCATAATCACTTTGTAATCAATTCTGTATCCTTTGCAGATGGACTGAAGTATTATGACAATACCGCAAACTATAATCTCATTAAAAAGATTTCTGATAGGCTATGCGAAGAATATAATCTGTCAGTAATACGGAATCCAAAAGGCAAAGGCAAGCATTATGCGGAATGGTATGCAGAGAAAAATGGCTATCCTACAATTCGAGGGCAGATTAGGGATGAGATAGACAGTATCATAGAAGGCTCATATACAACGCAAATTTTTTGGAAAGAACTGAAACGCAGAGGATATGAAGTTAAAAATACGGGTAAATATATTGCTGTAAAACCAACCTATGCTCAAAAATATGTTCGTCTTGATAATCTCGGCAAATATTATACTCCCGATGCAATAAACGAGCGCATTATTGCTGCAAGAAATGGTATAAAGCTTTTAGCCATAAATAAACCTAAGCCTGACTACAACGCTTGGCTTAAAAAATATGAGCCGATAAAACTCAAAGGCTTTAAAGCTCTGTATTACCACTACTTATATCTGTTCGGTAAGATACGGAAAAGGGAACCGCCACAAAGAGTATGCTTCTATCTCAGAGAGGAGCTTATAAAATTCGAGCGATACCAAAAACAGTTTCATTTTCTATATGATAATGATATTGAAACTTCAGGTCAGCTTATGGAAATAAAGCAAACGGCTGAAGACAGAATTTCCGACCTGACATCACAACGGTCAAGATTGTATCACAAACCTGATGCTAAAGGCGAAATTGCGGATATAAATGCTGAACTGAAAGAGCTTCGTGCCAAAGTCAGAATGTGCAACAACATTTCAATTGATTCAGAGCGTATTGCAGAGCATTATAAGGAAGCTCAAAGACTTGAACAAGAAGCAATAGCAGAACACTCAAACAAAAATAAATCTAAAATCAAAGATAAAGAAATTACACGATAGGATTGGAGGAACTTATGAAAATTATAAAAGCTATTATAATATTAACTTTGATAAGCATTTTTACCACAACTACATATGCTGCGGAGGTGCCGAGAGAGTCGGCACCTTGCAATACTTCAAATGAAGCGATAATTTTTGTTGAAAGTTGTATTGGTGATATATTAACCGAGGTGCAGAACGGAATGGGATATGCCGATGCAAGGGCAAAATCAAACCGCATATTCTTTAATGCTTGGCTAAGCGGTCAAACAAACGGTTATAGCTACGGAGAACTTGTTGATATTGCTAATGCTGCGATATGGCAATATCGGGATATGTATTTGCGACCTGATTTTTATGCAAATAATCTTGAAAAAGTCAGAGTTATCATTGCTCCCGTTATTGAGGATTATAAATCCGACAAAATCACTTATGCTGAAGCAGAGTTCAATGCTCGAACAAAGATTTATCAATCTGTTAATTCGTCATTTAATCCCGATGTTGAGTATATGAAAGATCCTCTTTCAAGAGATATTCCATCGGTGGATAATAGCTTATTTATACTTGCAAGAAAACTGATATTAGAAAGTAAATAGTTTCAAACATACAAAAAGGTGTGGCTGCGGTCACATCTTTTGTTTTTTATAAAATGTAAAACACGCTTGACATTTTGAAAGATTGATGCTATAATGGAAATGTAAAGTATGCTTTACTGTATGCGGAGGTGATTTCTTGAATAATAAAATACGAGAATACCGAAAAGAAAGAAAATTAACACAAGATGATTTGGCAAAAGCAGTTGATGTTACAAGACAGACTATTATTTCGCTTGAAAACGGAAAGTATATAGCATCTCTGCAACTGGCTCATAAAATATCAAAATATTTTGATATGAAGATTGAAGATGTTTTTATTTTTGAGGAGGATTAAGCATGGATTATAAAAAGAAACTCAGATCAAGATTAAACATTGCAATTACGTATATAGTACTTGGAGTAATGTTTATAGTTGGAACATTTATAACTAAAACAGAGAATGATTTTATTTCGACCTTTGGTTTTATGATGATATTAATGGGACTTGTCCGTATCAGAAATTATCGTATAATTACAAAAGATGAAGATACAATCAGAAAACAACAAATAATTGAAACAGATGAAAGAAATATTTCGATTGTTCATAAGGCAAAAAGTGCTGCATTTGCTGTATATACATTCATTTTAGGTGCTGCAGTAATTGTTTTGTCATTTATAGGTATGCACGAAGCAGCAAAGTGGGTAGCATATTCTGTATGCCTTTTGATAGTGATTTATTGGATATGCTACTTTATATATCAGAAAAATTCATAATCCATATATGCAGTTAATGTTTTGTCAGAAAATTTGAAGTTAATGAGGTGATTTGAATGGTGGATATTACTACTTGGATGAATGACTTTTTACAGAATTTAAATCATACATTTGAAAATCGTGTATGGTTTGTCGGTTTGCAAGGCAGTTATGGTCGTGGCGAAGCAACAGAAACAAGCGATATTGATGTTGTTGTAATTTTGGATGAATTGTCTGCTATGGATATTCAAACCTATAACAAAATGTTGGATACTCTTCCGCACAGAGAACTTATTTGTGGTTTTCTCTCAGGTAAAGAAGATATTATGAACTGGGAGCCATCTGATTTGTTCCAGTTTTGCTATGACACCACACCAATCAAGGGAAGCCTTGACGAAGTGATGGCAGTCATTGATGAAAGTGCTGTGAACAGAGCTATCAAAATCGGGGTCTGTAATATATACCATGGATGTGTTCACAATATGCTCCATGAAAAAAGCG
>JAZRJH010000066.1:0-6309 GCA_045645685.1 Acutalibacteraceae bacterium | reverse complement strand
ATAGAATAAAATAAGCAAGATAAATATTTCGCAGGGAAACGGCTGATTCAAAAAGTTAATATTTCGGGGTGTAGCGCAGCTGGTAGCGCGCCTGCTTTGGGAGCAGGATGTCGCACGTTCGAACCGTGTCACTCCGACCAGAAAGAAAAGACCTTGACTTTTGAAGTCAGGGTCTTTTCAGTTTATTCGCCGTTGCCGAGTTTTATTGCTTCGAAGTTATATTATGCTTCGCATAGTTATATTTGCTTTGTAAGTTTCGGAATGACTAAAAGTGCTTTTCACCGCAGATAATAATTTCGGTGATTAAATGACTTCAGTCTGGAAAAACACGCAGAAAATGCCGTCGTTTCCGAAACTTGACGGCGATGTGAAAACCGATGTGCTTATTATCGGAGGAGGAATGGCGGGTATTCTTACCGCTTTCATGCTTCAAAAATCGGGCGTTGATTATCTTCTTATCGAACAGAATGAAATATGCTCGGGAATTACGGGCAACACAACCGCAAAAATCACATCTCAGCACGGTCTGATATACAGTAAACTTCTCGGAACTTACGGAGAGGATTATGCCCGATTGTATTGGCGATCGAATGAAGAGGCAATTGAGAATTACCGCCGACTTTGCCGTGACATACCGTGTGATTTTGAAGAAAAAAGCAATTTTGTTTATTCCGTCGGGAATGACAAAAATATTCTTTTGGAAATGAATGCGTTGAAAAAGCTCGGAATTCCTGCGTCTTATGTCACCGAAACTGAACTTCTGTTTTCTGTTAAAGGTGCGGTTGAATTTAAAAATCAGGCGCAGTTCAATCCGATGAAATTTGTATCGGCGATTGCAGAAGGGCTTAATATCCGTGAGCATACCCGTGCAAAAGAGTTCGGAAAGGGTTTTGTTACAACAGATTCGGGAAGAATTTCGGCGAAAAATATAATCGTTGCAACCCATTTTCCGATTATCAACAAACACGGTGCATTCTTTCTGAAAATGTATCAGAGCCGTTCGTATGTTATTGCGGTTGAAAACGCCCGTAACGTTGACGGAATGTATCTTGATGAAGCCGACGGGGGATTTTCTTTCCGTAATTACGGCGACCTGCTTTTAATCGGCGGAGGTTCGCATAAAACGGGTAAACCGAGCGAGGGCTGGAAACCGCTTGAGGAATTCGCGAAAAAGCATTATCCCGATTCCGAAATAAAATACAGATGGGCGGCGCAGGACTGCATGACTCTTGACGGGTCGGCATATATCGGCAGATATGCCAAAGATTCGGAAGGACTTTATGTTGCAACGGGTTTCAACAAATGGGGAATGACGCAATCCATGGTTGCGGCACAGATTCTTTGCGACCTGATAACAAAAAAGAAGAACCGCTATGAGGAAATATATTATCCCTCAAGAACGGTTCTTCATCCGCAGCTTTTTAAAAATGTGATTGAAGCGGGTAAAAATATTTTAACTTTTTCAAAACCGAGATGTCCGCACCTCGGATGTGCGCTCAAATGGAACAAGCATGAGCGTTCATGGGATTGCCCTTGCCACGGTTCAAGGTTTTCAGAGGATGGAAAAGTGCTTGACAATCCCTCAACGGGAAATCTTTAAGCCTTATCCTGATTTGCGGCAAATACATCCGCAACCTCGCTGATTGTGATGTATGCCTCGGGGTCTAACTCGTGAACGATTTCACGCATTTTGGGAACCTGAAAACGGTTGACAACAAAATAAATAACGGTTTTTTCGGCGTTGGAATAACCGCCCTCTGCCTTGATTTTTGTCATTCCGCTTTCGAAAACTTCTGAAAGCACGGCGCAGATTTCTCCGGGTTTCGAGGTGATTATCATCGCACCCTTTGCCCTGTCCATACCTTCAACGATATAGTCGATGGTTTTAAGTGCGGCGGCGTATGTAACAATCGAATAAAGCGGAAGAATCCAGCTTTTCATAACTATTCCGCAAATGATATAAAGCAGAACATTGTAAATCATAACGAAGGTGCCGACGGTCATGTCAAGACGCTTTGCAAATATAACCGCCATAACTTCTATGCCGTCCATCGCACCGCCGAAACGGATTGCCAAACCGCTTCCGATACCCGAAATTATGCCTCCGAAAAGAGCGCACAGAAGCAAATCGGTGCCTGCAAGAGGAGAAGCGACGCTTACATCAACCGGAAGAATATCCGTGATAAGCCATGCCGAAACCGAATAAATCGCAACGGTATAAACGGCATAAATTGTGAACAGTAATCCTTGTCTTTTCAGTCCGAAAATGAACAGCGGAATATTCAGCAGAACAAGAAAAATCGAAAGATTAAACCATTCGGGAGTTATTTGTGCAAGAAGCATTGATGTGCCCGAAATACCGCTGTCATAAAGGTTTACGGGATAGAGAAATATGGTTATTCCGATTGCATTGACAATTCCCGCAACGGTGAGCATTATTAATTTAAAAAGTGAGAATTTCTTGAGTTCTTTTAACAAAACAGGTCTCCTTTCACTCAAACATCGGAGTTGACAGGTATCTTTCTCCGCCGTCGGGGAGAAGAACAACGATATTCTTGCCCTTGTTTTCGGGTCTTGAAGCAACAACCGTTGCTGCATGGAGTGCCGCACCCGAGGAAATTCCAATAAGGATACCTTCGGTTTTAACGGTGAGTCTTGTGGCGGAATATGCTTCCTCGGTTGTGACGGTTATGATTTCATCGTAAATATTTGTGTCGAGTATTGACGGAACAAATCCCGCACCGATACCCTGAAGACCGTGCGCACCTGCTTTGCCTTCGGAAAGGAAGGGAGAATCTGCAGGTTCAATGCCGATAATCTTTATTTCGGGATTTTTCTCTTTGAGATATCTGCCCGTGCCCGTTATCGTGCCGCCCGTGCCGATTCCCGCAACAAAAATATCAACCGTGCCGTCGGTGTCGTTCCATATTTCGGGGCCTGTTGTTTTGTAATGCGCATCGCAGTTTGCAGGGTTGTCAAACTGAGCAGGGATAAAGCTGTCGGGGATTTCTTTTGCCAGTTCGTTTGCTTTTTCGATTGCGCCTGCCATACCCTTACTGCCGTCTGTCAGTACAAGCTCTGCACCGTAAGCCGAGAGAAGTTTTCTTCTCTCAATGCTCATTGTTTCGGACATTGTGATTATAACTCTGAGACCCATCTGCGCCGCAACCGAGGCTATTCCGATACCCGTGTTGCCGCTGGTGGGTTCTATTATTACAGAGTTCTCGTTGATTTTGCCCTCGTCCCATGCGGAACGGAGCATTTCATAACCCACTCTGTCCTTCGAACTGCCTGCGGGATTTCTGTATTCAAGTTTTGCAAGAATTTTTGCATCAAGATTTGATTTTTCTGCATATGCGCCGAATTTAACAAGCGGAGTGTTACCGATGGTTTCGGCGGAATTGTTATAAATTTTCATAATATCACCTTGAATAATTATATCAAAAATGTAATATATCCGTCAATAATATATATGTTATTTTATTTTTGTTAATGTTGCCCAAATTACGGGCTTTATTTTTTACACTCATAAAATATATTTATTCTTGCATTAAAGTGATAAAGAAGTATAATAAAAGTGAATGCGGTTATCCGTAAATCTCGCTACATAAAGGAGAAATTGAAATGGCAGATAAAGTAAAGATAGGTATAATCGGTTGCGGCGGTATCGCAAACGGAAAGCATCTCCGTGCAATCTCAAACATTGATTTCCTTGAACCCGTTGCGTTCTGTGACATTATTGAAGAAAGAGCAATCGAAACCGCTAAGAAATACGGCGGCGAAAATGCAAAGATTTATACAGACTACAAGGAGCTTCTTAAAGATGAAAGCATTGTTGCTGTTCATGTTTGTACTCCCAACAAGTCCCACAGCTTCATTTCCATTGACGCAATGGAAGCAGGCAAGCACGTTCTCTGCGAAAAGCCCATGGCTAAAACATATGCAGAAGCAAAGGCTATGTATGAAGCATCCGTAAGAACAGGCAAGGTTCTCTCAATCGGCTATCAGTCACGCTGGAGAAGCGATTCACTCTATCTCAAGGAATGCTGCGAAAACGATGAATTCGGCGAAATCTACTACGCAAGAGCTCTCGCACTCCGCAGAAGAGCTGTTCCCACATGGGGTGTATTCCTCAACGAAGAAGAGCAGGGCGGCGGTCCGCTTATCGATATCGGTACTCATGCACTCGACCTCACTCTCTGGATGATGAATAACTACAAACCCAAGATGGTTGTAGGTACAAAGTATAAGAAGCTCGGCGACCAGAAGAGAACAGCAAACGCTTGGGGCGACTGGGATCCCGAAAAGTACACAGTTGAAGATTCAGCTTTCGGTTTTGTTGTTATGGAAAACGGCGCAACAGTCAGCGTTGAATCCGCATGGGCACTCAACATTGCTGATCCTTGCGAAGCTTCAACTCTTATTGCAGGTGTTAAGGGCGGCGCAGATATGCTTGGCGACGAACTTCGTCTTAACTATGTAAAGAACGGCAGACAGGTTATCGAAAATCCCAACTTTGATGCAGGCGGCGTTGCATTCTATGACGGCGCAAGCGACAAACCCGAAGAACTCCAGTGCCGTGCTTTCTATGACGCAGTTCTCAACGGTGCAGAGCTTCGCACAAAGCCTGAGCAGGCTATGGTTGTTACTCAGATTCTTGAAGCTATCTATGAATCAGCTAACACAGGCAAACCCGTATATCTTAATAACGACTAAGAGGTAAACATATGAAATTGGCAGTTCAGGTCTATTCCGTAAGAGACCATATAAATGACAGCGAAACTCTCCTCAAGGCTCTTGAGGAAATCAAGAAAATCGGCTATGACGGTGTTGAATTCGCAGGATTTTTTAATACCGACGCTGCAGTAATCAA
Source organism: Acutalibacteraceae bacterium (assembly GCA_045645685.1). GTDB lineage: Bacteria > Bacillota > Clostridia > Oscillospirales > Acutalibacteraceae > CAG-177. Next base: position 1,436 of record JAZRJH010000066.1, on the reverse strand, counting down.
GGCAAAGCTTGACGAAGTCGGTCTTGTATGCGTAGGTGCACACATGGGTCTTGATGATTTCAAGGAAGATAAGCTCGAAGCAACAATCGAATATATCAACACTCTCGGCGCAAAAGCTGTCGGCGTTGGCGGTGCACCCCATTCCACAATGGATGAATCCGTGAATACCGGCGATGTGCTCGGTGCAGCTGAAAAATATGCAATGGATAAATACGGCATAAAAGTTTATTATCATAACCATTGCGAAGAATTTGTTGCTATGGAAAACGGACTTCTTCCCATCGATGTTATCGGTGACAGATGTTCTCTTGAAATCGATACATACTGGAGCTTCCATGCAGGCGAAGATAACTATAAGCTTCTTACCGAAAAGAAGGACAAAATCGCTCTTCTTCATGTGAAAGACGGTATCGACGGCAAGCCCATGGCACTCGGCGAGGGTAACAATGACCTTGCAACAGTTGTCAAGGCTGCAAAGGATATCGGAATTGAATGGCTTATCGTTGAAAACGATGATCCTGTTCCCACAGGTTTTGAAGATATCACAAGAAGCATTAAGTATATTAAAGGCATTATCTAAGGAGAAAACTATGAAACTTGGTGTATTCACAACGCTTCTTTCAAATCTTTCACTTGAAGAAGCTCTCAAATATTTCACATCTCTCGGCATTGAAATGGTTGAAATCGGCTGTGGCGGATATCCCGGCAATGCTCATGCAGACCCCGAAATTCTTCTTAATGACGAAGCAAAACTTGAAGAATTCAAGGCTCTCATCAAGAAATACGGCGTTGAAATCAGCGCACTTTCATGCCACGGCAACCCCGTGCATCCCAACAAGGAAATTGCTGCAGACTTTGACAAGACAATCAGAAACACAATTCTTCTTGCCGAAAAACTCGGTCTGCACCAGATCAACACCTTCTCAGGTTGCCCCGGTGACTGCGAAACCGCAAAATATCCCAACTGGGTAACCTGCCCCTGGCCCAACGATTTCGGCGAAATCCTTGACTGGCAGTGGAACGAAGTTCTTATTCCCTATTGGAAAAATCTTGTTGAGTTTGCAAAGGCTCACGGCGTCAACAAAATCGCTCTTGAGCTTCATCCCGGTTTCTGTGTTTATAACACAGAGTCACTTCTTCGTCTGCGTGAAGCGGTAGGCCCCGAAATCGGTGCAAACTTTGATCCCAGCCACCTTATCTGGCAGGGTATGGATCCCGTTGCATGCATCCGCAAGCTCGGTGACGCAATCTTCCATTCCCATGCAAAGGACACAAAGATTGATAAGTATAACAGGGCAGTCAACGGTGTTCTTGATAACAAGCCCTACGGCGATGAAATCAACCGTTCATGGATTTTCCGTACAATCGGATACGGCAATGACAATGCATACTGGAAGGATATCATCTCCAACCTTCGTATGGTCGGCTATGACTAT
>JAZRJH010000065.1:0-21358 GCA_045645685.1 Acutalibacteraceae bacterium | reverse complement strand
ATTGCACAAGTGAATTAACAAAAATTCCCAAATCGCAATAAGTGAAACTTCCGACACTTGTTTGTTTTTGTCAAAACATGGGAATTTGTTTGTGAAAAAGAGAAAAAGTTACAAATGGTTACAAAACGGTAAAAAAGACTTACATTTTTCTAAAACAGAAAAATACAGGCATAATACTCAAGATTGTTTCAGGAATAAAATGCCTGCAAATATAGTATTATCAGGAAATCACAGTTTAATTCTATGAATTTCAGAATCGTCATATGACAAAAAGACCGATATCCCTGCTGAGTGCAGAAATATCGGTCAAAGATATTATATATTATATAGTATTATTAATATACATTATATATAGATTTTGCAATCGGTAAAAAGCGATTTTTCGAAGTCTTTTTCGCTGTCAAAAAAGTAAACATCGCCGCCGTCGTTTCCGTTGATGCAAGAGTATTTTCCGTTGTCAAAAATGAGCGCTGCGCCGTTGTCGATTGCAATGCCTGATAAATCCTGATTTTTGACTGCCTGAGTGAAAATCTGCCAGTAATCGCTCTCAAAATGCGGGCAGTTGCAGTAGTCAAGAAGACCGAGACAATCAACAAACATGAACTCGTGATTTTCGCCGCAATCGTCATATCCTCTTGAAAACCAGCACATCGATCCTGAACTGACGCCTGAAAGAACAATGCCTTTTTCGTATGCTTTTTTAAACACTTTGTCGGCACCTGTTTCTTTCCATGTGTCCATAAGAAACTTAAGGTTTCCGCCGCCTGCATAAACAATATCGGCAGAAAGAATCTTATCTTCAATTTCTTCTTTTGTGAGTGATTTATCGGTCAGCATGAGTGCTGAAACGCTGCATCCGAGACCGATGAACATCCTGAAAATGTGTTCATCGCCGTTAATATCGTCAAATCCTGCCGTCGGCACAAATAAAACAGAAGGATTTTTCTTGTTTGCAAGTCTGACTATGTGCTCGAAAATCGGAAGTATTTCATTATCGTCGGTTCTTCCGCCTCCGACACCAACAATTATACCCATAATAAGATTTCCTTTCTTGAATAATTTTGCTGTAATATATATTAACATATCAATGTCCGCTTGACAATAAGCTGATTTTGATTTAACATAAAATCGGTGATAGAAATGTATAAACAAAAGCTTTGCCTTGCTTTGAGTAACGGCTACGGCATATCTTACGATGAACAAATCAGGCTTTTTAAATCAACGGGATTTGAAGGCACGGCAATAGACCTGAGCGATAAAAATGCCGATGCATATAAAATTGCGTCAGCAATCAAAGATGAGAATATGCTCATTTCCTATCTTCATGCACCGTTCAATAAATCCGATGATATGTGGATGGATGGCGAAATCGGTGATATTGCCCTTGCAGAGCTTCTCGATTGCGTTGAAACCTGCTCAAGGCTCGAAATTCCTGCAATGGTTGCACATACTTTTATAGGTTTTGACAGCGATAATATTCCCACACAAATCGGAATTGAGCGCTACGGAGCGCTTGCTGTCAGAGCGAATGAACTTGGAGTTAAACTTGCACTTGAAAACACCGAAGGCGAAGAATATCTTGCAGCTCTTATGAAGGAGCTTTCATGCATTCCGAGCGTTTCATTCTGCTGGGATACGGGTCATGAGCTTTGTTACAATTACGGAAAAGATATGATTTCGCTTTATGGCGACAGGCTTTCGGTGACACATATCAACGATAATCTCGGAATCCGTGATTATGACGGAAAAATCACATATATCGATGACCTTCATCTTTTGCCGTTTGACGGAATAACCGATTGGAATTCCGTTGCAAAAAGAATTGTCGGCTGCGGATTTGATGGTCCGCTTTCGTTTGAGCTGTCAATAAACAGCAAACCGGGCAGACATGAAAATGATAAATACGCCGCAATGCCGATTGAGAGCTACGTTGCCGAAGCCTATATCAGAGCATGCCGTGTTGCGGATCTGGTTATCAAAGAAAAGGAGAAAAAGTCATGAGTGAACAGAAAATGACAAAGAAACAGAATATAATTCAGGTTGTGAAATTTGCTCTTTTTTCAGCATCGGCAGGAATAATCCAGATTGTTTCGTTCACCTTGCTTTTTGAAGTTGCAGATCTCAACAACACCGTCAGTTACATTATTTCTCTTGCACTTTCCGTGTTCTGGAATTTTACTTTTAACAGAAAATTCACCTTCAAATCAGCAGCAAATGTTCCCATTGCCATGCTTAAGGTTGCACTTTTCTATTGTGTTTTTGCACCGCTTTCAACATGGTGGACACATGAGCTCACCGCTCTCGGAATAAACGAGTATCTTATCGAAGCAGGCACGATGCTTGTGAATCTTGTAACAGAATATCTTTATTGCAGATTTGTTGTTTACAGAAATTCAATGAACACCGCAGAATAATAAAAACCCCGATGTTTTAATACATCGGGGTTTGTTATTGCTTGATTATTCAGCTTCAACGTAGTCGGTAAATAAGATTTTAGCGGTATCTCTGGGGAAGTCAAAACGGCGGTGTTCAACAATATCTCCTGCCTTAACGTCCTTGAGAGGAACTGAAATATAAGTGTTTCTGACTACCTTGCCTTGAGCATCGTATGCAACATAAGCGATTTTTGCATCTTCTTTTCTTGAGCCGACATTTGAAATTTCAATGTCTGCATAACCGTCAGCATTGATTGAAATGCCATCGTCAGCAAGCTCTATGTTTTTGATTGAAAGAACGGTTTTGCCGTATACATAGTAATTGCTTACAACTATTTCAACATCGTTGATGGTTTCAACATAAACAACGGGGAAGGTCTGACCTTCGGTAGGCTCAACATTCACGGGGTCGGGAGCTGTCTGACCGTAAGGATTGACATATGAATAGTTTGCGCTGCCTGTGGTTGCAGGCTCTTCGGGAAGTTTATTTGTTTTGCATCCTGCAAAGCAAAGAGCAATAACAGTCATTGCAAGAATAATGCTGATAATGGATTTCATAGAAACAAGTCCTTTCGTGTGTTTGTAAAATAATAATATCACATATTTCCGGATTTTTCAACCGTATTAATTATTTCCTTGACAGTATCGGCGATAGTAACGGCTGTTTCAGGTCCGAGTGAGTTGGTTTCTTCATAATGGCGGCGGTTATGCACATCTCTTCCGTTTTCAAAATAAGGGGTTTCAGGATGAAGTATGAAATCATTGGGCGGAAGCACATAACCCAGCTCGTCGTTTGCAAGACCGATAATCATAACATCGTCACCGACAATTTCCTGAAGGGGAGTGGGATTGATTTCTGCGCCGTAACCTGTTGCGGATTCTTCTGCGGGCAGATATCCGCCGTAAACAAGCTCGGGGAAAATTTCGCAGGGAAGCATAAGAATCTTAAGAGTATCAATTTCGAAATAGTTGATTTCAGATTTCATTGCAAATCCTGATTTATCAGCCATTCTGTATTCTTTTGCCTTGAGAATTCCTGCTTTTGCGGCAATAAGGAGAAGAAGATTTTCTGCCTTGAAATAAACCTCCTGACGAATAAATCCGATTCTGGGTTTAAGAAGAGTTTCATTTTTGATTGAGAGAGCATAATCAGCGAGTTTCCTGCCGATTTCTGCAGTTGACTGCGAAAAATCGTTGCCGCTGTCACGGATTTCTCTTTCGTTTTCAATTTCCATGCTTATCATTCCGCCGATTGCACCAACGCAATAGAAAGTTTCTGCGCCTGTTGTTTCGCGGATTTTTTCTCTGAAATAGTGCGGGAAGTCGGCGCTTACAAGCTCATTGCAGCCCTGAAGCGATTCGGAATGTGAGGCAAAATTGATTATGTATATTTCTTTTGAACCGTCTTCCGGAACAAAGCGAAGTCGGGTAAGAGTCTTTGAATAAACAATCGGAGTTCTGATATCTTCCTGCATATCGGGAACTTCAATTGTTCCATGGTAGAGCTTGCCGATTTTTCTTGAAGCGTATGCCGCTTTGACAGCTTTGACGGTCTGAGAGAAAACAAGTTCCATATATTTCGGGTCTTTGCCGCTTAAGGGCAGAGGACCCCAGATACCCATTGTGTCAATACCTGCATGGTTATGTGTGCACACAACATTGATTGAACGGCAGCCTGAAAGCTTTGAAAATTCGCCGAGTCTTGCACGGAGTTTGTTGACGTCGCTGTTGAGCAGACCTACACAGTCAAGCGAAACAATAACAATTCCTCCGTGACCCGAAAGGTCATCAATCCAGAGAGCATGAGTGTGGGGCGCATCAAGTACGCCCTTCGCAGGTTTGTTTTCACCGTAGCCCGCAATGTAATATCTTTTCTTGTCAACATCATCGGGAAGAATGCTTTCTTTTGAAAAACCGAGGGAGAAGAGTTCGCTTCTGGCTCTCGGAGTGCAATCATACTTGCCTTTTTCAAGCGGTTTGGTGCATTTTTTGTCTGTAAGATGCTTTGATTGTGCTGAAAGAACGAATTCAAGAGCTTTGTATGCTGCGGTCAACGGTTTCATTTTTATTCACTCCAATCGAATTTTGTGAGCTTTCCTTTGCAAAGCAAATCGGGGAAATTCCATTGGCGGAGAACTTCATATGCTCCGACGGCAACGGAATTTGAAAGATTGAGACTTCTCGCCGCACTGTTGTTTATCATTGGCAGACGCACACATTTTTCCTGATTTGCGTGAAGAAGTTCTTCGGGAAGACCTGCTGTTTCTTTTCCGAAAACAAGATAGCAATTGTCAGGATAATCAATTTCTGAATATATTTTTGTTGATTTTGTGGAAAAATAAAAGAAGTTTCCGTCTTTGTTTTTCTCAAAAAAATCATCAAGATTTTCGTAGTATGTGATGTCGAGCAGGTGCCAGTAATCAAGACCTGCTCTTTTGAGTTTTGCATCGTCAACACGGAAACCCATGGGTTCAACAAGATGCAATCTTGCTCCTGTTGCGGCGCAGGTTCTTGCAATGTTGCCTGTGTTCTGCGGAATCTGCGGCTCAACAAGAACGATATTTAATGTTGGCATTATATAACTTCCTTAAAAATTATTAACATTTGTTTTATTCCCGCCAAAGGATAAAATATTAATGATTTCAGTTGATTGGAGGGATAAGTTTGTATATGTCATCAAAAAACATGGCAACAGCCAAAAGTGTCGGTGTCGGACTGGCGGTAGGAACCATGGCTGCTGTTGTAAGCTCAAAGATGATGTCCGGAAGCGGCATGAAAATGTGCAAGAAGAGTGTTTCCAAATGCATGAAAACCATGGGCAACATGATGGATGATATCATGTCTATGACAAGATAATCAGCTGTTGAAGTTGCTCATTGCACCGTCGGTGTTGCCCTGAATCATCATTTCAACTGCTTTGCAGGCGTTTTCTGCAGCATCACGGAGAGAATCGAGTTCGTTCTTTTTGAATGACGAAAGCACCCAGTCTGCAAGGTCATATTCGGGATGAGGCTTTTCGCCGACTCCGAGCTTGATTCTGGGGAATTTGTCGGAATTGAGATGATAGATAATGCTCTTGATTCCGTTGTGACCGCCGTCACTTCCCTTGCGTCTTATTCTCAGTTTTCCGCAAGGGAGAGAAATATCGTCAAAAACAACGATGATGTTCTCGGGCGGTATTTTATAAAATGCCGCTGCCTGTTTAACCGCTTCACCGCTGTTATTCATAAAGGTCTGCGGTTTCATAAGTAAGCACCTGTGACCGCCAAGGGTTATGTTGGCGGTCACGGATTTGAATTGAATTTTACTTATCGATTCGCCGTTTTTATCAGCAAGAAGGTCTGAAAACAAAAATCCTGCATTGTGGCGAGTCAATTCATATTTTTTACCGGGATTTCCAAGTCCGACGATAATAAATTCAGGCGGACCCGAAGGGGTTCTGTTTCTTGAAAAAAAGTTCATTTTATTTGTTTTCCTTTATGATTTCGGCAGTTTTTGTTTCTTCAACACTTGCTGTGCCGTCTGCAAATTCTGCGGGGGTTTTTGTGTAGATAACGCTGATTTCCATTTCATCAACAAGAGCTTCCGCTTCTTCATATGAGAGTTCTTCATCGGAGCAGAGAATTGAAAAACTTGAGGCAGTTGTGCTTCCGGGAGCGATTCCGAGTTCACCGCCGAACGAAGTGTTGATATAAATTCCGTTTTTGCCGTTATCTTTTACTTCGTAGCCGTAAACAGTAAGATGTTCATCGCTTGCGTTCTTGATTGTAATAATCTGTTCAAAGGTGAGCCAGGTTTCGGGAGCAGCATAGAATTCGTCAGCTTTTTCTTCTGTAAGACCGTAGTTTTCAACAAGGCGCTTCTTGTATCTGTCGGGATTCTTGATAAGAATTTCAAGAAGTGAAAGGTTTTCGCTCATGGTATCTTTTTCGATAATAAGTTCAACCGATTTTTCTTCGGGCTGATTGTTTTTTGTTGCAAAGTAAATTCCCGTTGCACCTGCGGCAACAAGAGCAATAACAACGATAGCAATAATAATTTTTTTCACGATTTTGTCCTCCGTTTTATGTTGATTGGTATATATGAATTATGACAGAAATTTATTAAAAATACAATAGAGAAATATTAAAATAATAATAAATTAACATATTGTTTATAAATAAAAAAGCAGGTTGCCGTGAAAACAACCTGCTTTTTGTGTTTATACTGTTTCGCCGAAGAAATATTTTCCGTTTTCAACGGTACAGATATATTTTTTGCCCGTAAGAAGTTTTCCTTCAAGCATTTCTTCTGAAAGTTTATCTTCGATCTGTTGCTGAATTGCTCTGCGGAGAGGTCTTGCACCGTAAACTGGGTCAAATCCCGATTTACCGATTTCTTCAACTGTTTCATCGGAAAAGGTAAGTTCAAATCCAAGATCTTCGACCCGCTTCGAAAGACCCGAGAGCATTCTGCGCGCGATTTCGTTGATATCTTTCTGAGTGAGCTGATGAAAAACAATGATATCATCAATTCTGTTTAAAAATTCGGGTCTGAAAACATTTTTGAGTTCACCCATAACCGCTTCACGGATTTTTCTTTCATCTGCGGTTTCACTCTTTTCGGGTGCAAAGCCGAGAGTACCCTGACCGCTTTGTGAAATCTTTTTTGCGCCCACATTCGATGTCATGATTATTATGCAGTTTTTAAAGTCAACTTTTCTGCCCTGAGAGTCGGTAAGAATGCCGTCTTCAAGAATTTGCAGAAGCATATTGAAAACATCGGGATGTGCCTTTTCGATTTCGTCAAAAAGAACAACCGAATAAGGTCTGCGGCGCACCTTTTCCGTCAGCTGACCGCCCTCATCATAGCCTAAATATCCGGGCGGAGAACCAACGAGCCTTGAAACCGTGTGCTTTTCCATGTATTCGGACATATCAAGCCTTATCATGGCATTCTCATCACCGAAAATTGAAGCGGCAAGTGTTTTGCAAAGCTCTGTTTTTCCGACACCCGTCGGACCGAGAAAAATGAATGAGCCCGTGGGCCTTTTTGGGTCTTTAAGACCTGCTCTGCCTCTTCGGATTGCCCTCGCAACAGCAGTTACAGCTTCATCCTGACCAACAATTCTTTCGTGAAGTTCGTCTTCCATGCGGAGAAGACGCTGACTTTCTTCCTGAGTAAGCTGCACGACGGGGATTCCTGTCCATTGAGAAACTATATCGGCGATTTCCTGCTCACCGACTTCACCAACCGAGTGGCTGCTTTTTTCTTTCCAGGCTCTGCGTTCATTTTCAAGTTCTTTTGCAACCTCGTTTTTCTCATCTCTCAATGCGGCGGCGTGCTCAAAGTCCTGAGAATTTATTGCCGATTGCATTTCTTCGCTGAGAGATTTCACTTTATCTTCAAGCTCTTTAAGATCGGGTGGTGTAGTGAACGCTTTAAGACGGACTCTTGATGCAGCTTCATCAATAAGGTCAATCGCTTTATCGGGAAGATATCTGTCACCGATATAGCGTGATGACATTCTGACGGCTGATGTTATTGCATTGTCCGTGATTCTGACTTTGTGATGAGCTTCGTATTTGTCGCGAAGCCCTCTGAGAATTTCGATTGCTTCTTCTTCTGAAGGTTCACCGACGGTGACGGGCTGAAATCTTCTTTCAAGGGCAGAATCTTTTTCAATATGCTTTCTGTATTCTTCAAGCGTTGTTGCGCCGATAACCTGAAGCTCACCCCTTGCAAGCGAAGGTTTGAGAATATTTGCGGCATCAACAGCGCCTTCTGCCGTGCCTGCACCGATAAGAGTATGCACTTCGTCAATGAAAAGAATCACATCGCCTGCTTTTTTGACTTCTTCAATGGTGTTTCTGATTCTTTCCTCAAAGTCGCCTCTGTATTTTGTGCCTGCAACCATTCCCGTGAGATCAAGAGTGATGATTCTTTTGTTTCTCAACAGTTCAGGCACTTCGCCCGTTGCAATTTTAAGAGCAAGACCTTCTGCAATTGCTGTTTTGCCTACGCCCGGTTCACCGATAAGGCAGGGGTTGTTCTTTGTTCTTCGGCTCAGAATCTGAATGACTCTTTCAATTTCTTTTTGTCTGCCGATAACGGGGTCAATTCTACCCTGAGTTGCAAGAACGGTAAGATCCCTGCCAAATTGAGTGAGAGTTGGTGTGTCTGATTTTTCTTTGTTATCATTTGCGGAATGATTCGATGATGTCGGATTGCTTCCGAGAGCGTTTGTGAGATCGCGCAGAAGTTCCTGCGACTGGATTCCCATGCTTGCAAAAATTTCTGTTGCCGCACCTGTTCCTTCTCTGATGATACCCATGAGAATATGCTCTGTTCCGATATACGAATGTCCCATTCCTCTGCCTTGCACAATGGCAGTATCAATGATATTCTTGGCTCTCGGTGTAAAATCGTTGGGTGAAAGCACGGTAGGAGAGCCTGTGCCTACAGCGTTTCTGATTATGGCTTCAACTTCGCCGTATGATATTTTTTTTGCGGAAAGAGCAGCATATGCCATTCCGCCGCTTTCCTTCAGAAGACCGAGCAGAATGTGTTCGCTTCCGACATAGGTATGGCCAAGATTTTCAGCGGATGTTATCGCATTATTCAATGCTTCGTTAGCTTTCTGAGTAAAGCCTGTAAATCTATACATATTTTTGTCCCCCTTATAGATTCACTTAAAAACTATGCCAATGCTTCCCTCACAACTTTTGCTCTGTATGCATCTCTCAATGCAGGCGTTGCCGCATCGGGATTTGATGCGCTGATTGTTGCGGGTTGCATACTGACGGTTAATTCGTTGATTTTTTCAACAGGAATTTCAACAAGACCTTTTGCCGCACCGAGTCTTACGATAGATATAAGCTCCATGAATTCGTTGGTGCTCAGAAGTCTTGCATTCTTCAAAATACCGAGTGCACGGAAGATTTTATCTTCTTCTGCAGGTTTCTTCACAAGCTCAGCTGCTGCCGCTCTTTCCTGAGAAACAAGCTGAAGCACGATTGATTTGAGATTTGCTATTGCGGTTTCTTCAGTTATTCCGAGTGTTATCTGATTGCTTATCTGATACATATCGCCGACGGGCTGTGAACCTTCACCGTTTGCGCCCCTGATTGTAAGACCGAGTTTTGAAACGGTGTTTGCAAGTTTTGTCATCTGACCGCATCGTGTGAGTGCAGGCAGATGAAGCATAACGGATGCTCTCATTGCCGTGCCGAGATTTGTGGGGCATTGTGTGAGATATCCGATTCTTTCATCAAATGCATATTTGACTTTTCCGTCAATCATGCGGTCGAGTTTATCTGCAATGTCATAGGCTTCTTCAAGAGCAAGACCTGATTTCATAACCTGCAGACGGATATGATCTTCTTCACAAAGCATGATGCTTACGCTTTCGTCCGAAGAAAGAACAAGTGCGCTGCCGTCTTTTTTGGATGCGAATTCTGGGCTGATAAGGTGACTTTCCGCAAGCGAAACAGCCTGAATTCTTGACAAATCCTTCATTTCAATATAGCTGAAATCTTTTCTGTCATTTTCAAAAAGTATTCCCTTAATCAGCTCGTTTACTTTGTTTTTACCGTTGATATCAAGTTTTGCAGGGAAGGGGAAATCATAAAGATTTCTTGCAAGGCGGATTCGTGTGCTGATAACAACATCGCCCTGGTCGCCCTTTTCAAGATACCATTTATTCATTATGCTTCGCCTCCTTCAAGAGCTTTGATTTCATCTCTGATTTTTGCCGCTTCTTCAAATTCCTGCTTTGCAACCGCTTCGTTCATTGCCGCTTTGAGCTTTTCAATTTTTTCTTCAACGGTTTCCTGCTTCGGAGCTTCAATGGGTGAGGTGCTGACCTTTCCGCTGTGTTTTATTTTACCGTGGATTCTCTGGATTGAAGGAAGAAGACGGTCATAGAATGTTGTGTAACAATCTGCGCATCCTACTCTGCCGTCACGGACGATTTCTTCAAATGAAGTGCCGCATTTTGCGCATCTCTGTGTTTTACCCGATGATAATGACGGCATCATATCGCCAAGAAATCCGCCGAAAAGCTCCGAAAGATTCAGACCGAATCCCGAAAACATATCTGTATATCCGAGATGTGAAGCGCAATCGGAGCAAAGATGACTTTCAGCCATATCGCCGTTTATAATCTGTTTGATGTGGGTTGTTGCTTCATTTTTTCCGCAATTCTGACATAACATAATCAATCATCCTTTCTGTGTATCGTAATTAACATTTGTTTGAATATCGATGCTCTGACTCTTTCCTTGACGGGAGAGGGGAGCGTACGGAGCGAATTTTCGCCCGTTGCCGCAAGCAGAAGTCTTGCGCTGTAAGCATCTATTGCTCCGTTGTGGAGCAGATTCATAATGTTTGCATGGCAGGTTGCATAGTCGATTGAATCGCCGATGCAGTTTACCGTGTGCATGATGAGTGAGGGCTTGTCAAGATTTACTCTTGTTATCTTGATATATCCGCCGCCGCCTCTTCGGCTTTCAACGATATATCCCTGCTCGGGAGTGAATCTTGAGGATATAACATAGTTTATCTGACTCGGCACACATCCGACAGTCTGTGCAAATTCGTTTCGCTGAATTTCAGCCATGCCGTCGTCTTCAAGCATTTCAAGGAGCATTCTTGCTATCTGATTGCTCAAACTCATAAAATCATCTCTTTTCGTTTATATAAAATCTGACTTTGACTTTCTTTGACCTTGACTACATTATAGTCAGGAAAGGTCAAACAGTCAAAGGTCAAAAAAGGTCAAATGCAACCGATTATATTTCGAAATTGTTGATTTTCTTCTGTTTTCTTTGATTTTCTCGTTTTTTCTGATTTTCTGACTTTTGGGTTCTGGTGTAAAAGTCAGAGAAATTATTGACTTTCAAAAATTGAATTATGCTGTTTTATATTGATTTTATTTCTGACTTATGTTATTATTCCAAAGATTCAGAGGTGTTGATATGAATAATAAGTCAAAGGCTGCCGCAGGAATCATTTTATCCCTTCTGGGCGGAATTTTTTGGGGGTTTTCGGGGTCTTGCGGTCAATATCTTTTCACATATCACGGGGTTGATTCAAAATGGATTGTTACCGTCAGAATGATTTTAACGGGAATAATTCTGCTTTCCGTGAGTTTTGCGAAGCATAAATCAAAGATAATCGGCGTGTGGAAAGGCAAAAGAAATTTTCTTTGCATGGCGGCATTCACGCTTTTCGGTCTGATTTTGTGCCAGTATTCTTATTTTACCGCAATTGCCCATTCAAATGCGGGCACGGCAACGGTTTTGCAGTATCTTTCACCCGTGATGATACTTGTTTTTGTGTGTCTGAAAAACAAAAAACTCCCCGTTTTTGCGGAGATAATTGCAATTATTCTTGCCGTCGGAGGCACATTCGTTATTGCAACGGGCGGAGATATCGGATCGCTTGCGGTTTCAACTCCTGCTCTTTTCTGGGGACTTGCTTCCGCAGTTTTTCTTGCCTGCTATTCGCTCATTCCTGTGTCGCTTCTTAAGGAATACGATACCCCCGCAATTCTCGGCTGGGGAACGCTCGCAGGCGGAATAGTTCTTCTCCCCGTTTTCAGACCTTGGGAAATTATGCCTGAAATCAGTTTTTCGCTTATTGCGGCACTTTCGGGAATTGTTATTTTCGGAACAGTTCTTGCTTACACCTTCTACCTTGAAGGCATCCGCCTTATCGGTGCAACAAAGGCAAGCATAATTTCAAGCATTGAGCCCGTAGCCGCAACGGTTATTTCGGCTTTATGGCTCGGCACGGATTTTTCAGTCGCAGATATAATCGGATTCATAATGATTATTTCAACAATATTTATAACGGCATTTGCCAATAAAAAGAGCAGTTAAGGGCGACCTTTCACAAGGAATTTAAGCCTTAAACAGGATGTTTTGTCATATAACTGCGTTAAAATGCTCGGAATCCGTCAAGGATTCCTGCGCTTTTTGCCTTGTTCTATATCCAAACTATCTCTGTTTAAGGTGCGAAGCAGTTTTGATCAGGTTATTTTTCGTTCAGAGAAAATGACAAAAATCCCGCAATACTTTGTGTATTGTGGGATTTTTTCATGATGTATTAACGGAAAAGAATCGATAAAAACCTTAACTTCCTTGTGAAATGTCGCCCAACGCTGCTCTTTACTTTTTTCTTATATAATGTTATAATAATTTGATTAAATTTTTCGGAGAACAGCCATGGATAAATTCAGAAAAGAATATCTCGGTTCGGGAGTTACTGCTTTTGTTTCGGATGCGCATTCATTCGGAACGGATGCGGTGTTGCTTGCTGATTTTGCAAATCCTTCAAAAAGAGCTGTGTGCTGTGATCTCGGATCGGGTTGCGGAATAATTCCGCTTCTCTGGTGCAAAAAAGAAACAGGAAAAATAACTGCGGTTGAAATTCAGTCTCTCGGTGCAGAACAGATAAACGCCGCAATTGAATATAACAATCTCCATGAAAGACTGACGGCGGTTAATGCCGACCTGAAAGAACTCAAAGGTGTTGTGCCTTTTGGCTGTTTTGATGTTGTGACCATGAATCCGCCTTACAAGGCAAACGGTGCAGGGATTGAAAGCAGAATCGGTGCAGATAAAATCGCAAGGCACGAAACAATGTGTCTGCTTTTGGATATATGTCAGACTGCAAAAAAACTTCTCAATTACGGCGGCAGACTCTGTATGTGCATCCGCCCTGAAAGAACAGCGGAGTTAATCTGCGAAATGCATTCTGCGGGACTCGAGCCTAAAAGAATGAAATTCGTTTCCAAATGTCCCGGCAAAGCACCGTGGCTTGTACTGATTGAAGGCAGAAGAGGCGGCAAAACAGGAATAACCGTCGAACCCGAACTTTTTGTTCATTCTCCCGACGGCGGATATTCAGACGAAATGAAGAAAATTTACGGCGATTATCTTTTGGAAAACAGAGGTGAATAGTTTGAGCGGAACTTTATATGTTGTAGGTACACCGATAGGAAATCTCGGTGATATTTCTCCCAGAGCGCTTGAAACCCTTGCAAACTGCGATTTCATAGCGGCGGAAGATACAAGAGTAACTCTCAAACTTCTCAACCGTTTCGAAATCAAAAAGCCTATGGTCAGTTATTTTGAACATAACAGATTTGAACGCGGCCCCGTTATTGCCGAAAGAATTCTTTCGGGCGAAAGCTGTGCTCTTGTTACCGATGCAGGAATGCCTGCCATATCAGATCCCGGCGAAGATCTTGTGAAACTTTGCATCGAAAAGGGGATTAAGATTGAATCCGTACCCGGCCCGTGTGCATTCACAACCGCCCTTGCAATTTCGGGTATGCCTTCAAAAAGATTCTCTTTTGAAGGGTTTCTTCCTGTTGAAAAATCGGAGAGAAAAGAACATATCTCATGGCTCATCGGCGAAACAAGAACAATGATTTTCTACGAAGCGCCCCACAAACTTTCGCAGACACTTTCAGATCTTTACAATGCTTTGGGTGAAAGAGAAATCGCAATAGTCAGAGAAATCACAAAAATTCACGAAGAAGTTATAAAAACAACTCTTTCCGAAGCATCCGCAAAATATTCAAAAGAAGCCATCAAGGGTGAACTTGTTCTCATTATCAAAGGTGCAGACCCCGAAAAGAAAGAACAGATGACCGTTGAACAGGCGGCTGAATATGCAATGAAGCTCGTTGAAAAAGGCGAAAGCAAAACTCAGGCGGCAAAGCTCGCCGCAAAAGAGAGCGGACTCAAAAAAGGCGATATCTACAAAATTCTTATTGGGGAGTAAATTATGATTCAGTATTTTCTTGAAAGACCTTATCTTATAGCAATCATGATTGCTGTTGTTCTGCTTACGCTTTTTGTTTGCATCAAAGCAGGTCAGGCAAGCGCAAAAAGAACAAAAATCAATGAAGCTCTGATTAAAAAACTTAAGGAAGAAAATGAGCTTCGCAATGAATTTGCCGTTCTTACGGAAAATGCCGTGCAGTCTGCTGATTCCGCACGCCTTTTCAAAGGTGTTGCTTTCAATCTTCAGAAGAAAATATCCGATGCCGATGATATGGTTTCGGAATTTGAAGCCCTTAACGATGAGCAGAGAAACATCTATGCTCTTTCGTTCGTAATTGAAGACGGGGCTGAAAATCTGAGCGATTTCTTCAGAACAAACGGTCAGCCGCTTACGGGCACATCTCTCAATGCGGTGAAGAAACTTTTTGCCGCCGATGTTTGCGGAATTTTTGAAAAGGAATATAACGCTTTTGATTCCGAAAACGAAGATGTTTCAATGATTCCCGATGAAATTGACGCTCTTGATAAGGCTTTTGCAGAAAATATTTCCGCCGATGAAATCTGCCTTGTTGCAGGAAATTATATAAAAGAAAATTTCGCAAAATTTATTTAAAATCCACAGCCTTGTATCGGCATATTGTTGTTGATACACGGCTGTTTTTTATGCAATTCAACGAAATACAAAAAAATATGAAATTTGTGTTGACTTATACTTTTTTTGGTCATAGAATGAAGTCAAAATTCCTTATAAAATATGTTTATTAAGGGAGTGATAATATGATACCCAAGGATTTGTTGATTAACAAACCTGCAAGCGCAAGGATTTCCGAAATTGCGGAAAAACAGTTCAAAGGAAAAGAAAAACCGTTGTTTGCCGTTGTTGGTGACCTTGCTGTCAACAGTAATTACGGCGAAGGTGCGGTGTATGTTACCGAAAGCCGTATCGTGGCGGTTGGTGACGGCTTTGATGAGGGATTCATATCTCTTGATTTTGCCAACATTGCTGAAATTGCCGTCAAAAGAATGTACGGTAATGCCGTGCTCAAGGCAAAAACAACGGGCGGTTCAACCATCGACCTTATGAGATTCACTTTTGCGGCGGCGGATATGTGCGATGCCGTTGCGGATTTCATAACAAAGGTCAATGAAGGCGAAACCGTTGAAAACAGATTTGCCGCCGTTGAAGTAACATTCAGAAATCTGCGTTCATTTTGCCCTAAATGCGGCAGAAAACTTGCATCTCCGACTTCTGAATGTCTTAACTGCAAAGGCAAAAAGAAAATGGTTTCAACTCTCTATAAGTACATAAAGCCCTATATGGGAAAACTTCTTTTCTGCATCTTCCTTTCAATCATAACAACAGGTGCGGCTCTTGTTCCCCCGTATGTAACGAGCATGATGGTTGACAACATCATTCCCAACGGCGACAAAAAGATGCTTGTTATCATCATTCTCTTCCTTCTCGTCGTTTATTTTGCGCAGTATGCAATCGGTGCATGGCGTTCTTATGTACTCCGTGTTGCAGGCGACGGAATTATTGCCGATCTTAAGAAAGAAATCTATGCAAAAGCGCAGTTCCTTCCTATGAAGTTCTATGATAAAACTTCAACGGGATCGGTTATCAACAGAGTCAATTCCGACACAACCGTTCTTCAGCAGTTCATGCTCCGTATAACTCAGGAAGCGGTTGTTCAGCTCTTTATGATGATCGGTATCATCGTCATAATGCTCAGCATGAACTGGCGGTTAACTCTTCTTTCACTCATCCCCGTTCCCGTGGTTGTTGTGTGCAGCCGTTTCTTCGGCAGAAAAATCGGCCCTCTTTATCGCAGAATCTGGCGAAGAGGCGTTGCGATTTCAAGCATTCTTGCAGACACAATCCCCGGTATCAGAATTGTAAAGTCATTCTCTAAAGAAGAAAAAACAATCAAAAAGTTCTCCTATCATGTTGACGACTGGCTTGCAGAAGACAAAAAGGTTGCAAAGATTGCAGCGATTTTCCCTGCTGCAATAACATTTCTTATCACCTGCGGCTCCGTTATTATCTGGTTTGTAGGCGGCAATATGGTTATCGAAACACCCGATAAACTTTCGCTCGGTGTGCTTGTTTCGTTTATTTCTTACACAAGTATGTTCTATAACCCCGTCAACTTCTTTGCGAATCTCAGCGACTCTTATCAGAATGCTCTTGCATCAACTGAAAAGGTTATGGATATCATCAACGCCGAGCCTGAGCATGACTTCGGAAAAGGCTCCGAAAGCGGCGTTATGCAGGGCAAGATTGAGTTCAGAAATGTCAACTTCTCATTTGACCGTTCAAAGAAAGTTCTCAACGATGTCAACTTTGTTATTGAACCGGGAGATGTTGTCGGTATTGTCGGCACAACAGGTTCGGGCAAATCAACTCTCATCAATCTTCTCATGAGATTCTATGATGATTATGAGGGTGAAATTTTTGTTGACGATGTGAACATCCGTGATATCGATATGTCGTATTACCGTTCACAGATAGGTTATGTTCAGCAGGAACCCATGATGTTCCGCGATACCATATTCAATAATATTGCATATTCGCTTCCGGGTGCACATCCTGAGCAGGTTCTCAATGCGGCGGATATTGCCAATGCTCACGGGTTCATTTCCCGTCTTCCCGATGCTTATGACACAATGCTCGGCGAAAGAGGTGTCGGTCTTTCGGGCGGTGAAAAACAGCGTCTTTCAATCGCAAGAGCTGTTCTCAAGAATCCCGGTGTTCTGATTTTTGACGAAGCAACATCCGCTGTTGACTCCGAAACAGAAAAACTCATTCAGGATGCCATCGACCGCCTTATCCGCGGCAGAACAACGCTTATGATTGCTCACCGTCTTTCAACTCTTCGCAAGGCAAACAAAATTATAGTTGTTGATAAGGGTAACATAATTGAATTCGGCTCACCCGAAGAGCTTATGGAACTCAAGGGCAAATATTATAAACTCATTCAGATTCAGTCAATGAGTGAGCAGGTTGCAGCTGAAAAAGCGGCTGAAAATTTTGAATAAGGAGGACTTCATATGTCAAGAAATTTTATAGACGGCAGCGAAATCCGCATAACCGTAAAAGACAAGATTTTCTGCGATGTGGAGTTCTTCACGGGTGAAAAAATCGAAGATCTTGAACCCCGCAGACTTTTCCCCGTCAGCGGTCTTTCGGAATATATAACTTTTCTCGATAAAGAAGGCGAAGAACAGTTTATAATCAGAAAGCTCGATAATATGGAACCGTCTCAGAGAGAATTGCTTCTCGGCTGCCTTGAAGAATATTACAGAATTCCCAAGATAACAAGGCTCATCAGCCGAAGCGAAAAGCATAAAATCTGGCTCTGGAATGTTGAAACCGACAGGGGCGTTTATACCTTTGAGATTATCAATCATACCCAGTCAATGAAGATGTTCTACGATAAGAGAATTCTCATCAAAGACGGCAACGATAACCGCTATGAGATTCCTAATATCTATGAACTCGATAAACGCAGTCAGAAGCTTATTTTACCTGATATGTAATGAAAGGATGAACATAAATGAAACTTATACTTGCAATTGTAAATAATGACGACAGCGCAGTTGTATCCGCAACTCTTACCAAAGAAAACTACAGCGTAACAAAGCTCTCAACAACGGGCGGATTCCTTATGATAGGCAACACAACTCTTCTTATCGGTGCAGAAGACGATAAGGTTGCAAGAGCAAAGGAAATTATCCGCGAATATTCAATGACAAGAAATAAGGTTGCAAGAA
Source organism: Acutalibacteraceae bacterium (assembly GCA_045645685.1). Classification (GTDB taxonomy): domain Bacteria; phylum Bacillota; class Clostridia; order Oscillospirales; family Acutalibacteraceae; genus CAG-177. The sequence goes on along the minus strand of JAZRJH010000065.1, from coordinate 3,372 downwards.
CAACCAATTCTCTCGGCAGAGGTCTTCAGAATAACAGCCTTGAAGAAGAAGTAACCGTCGGCGGTGCAACAGTATTTGTTCTCGATGTCGAAAGCATGGACAAATATTAATTCTGAACATGATAAATGCGCCATATGACATTTTTTTGCACTCGACGTATCACGATACGCCATTATGCGAGAAAAATGCCATCTGCCATCATTTCTCATTGTTTATAAAAATGTATGGCGGAGGCTTGCTCCCGCCGTTATATAAGGAGAAAAAATGAAAAAAATAATCAGTATAATTCTTGCTGTGATTCTTTTGTTTTCTGTTTGCATTTGCGCTAATGCAGAAAGCAACGAGCTTAAATTCGGCGATGACGGCAAGTTTACCATTCTTCAGATAAGCGATCCGCAGGATGACCATAATCCCGCATATGATCTGGTTCTGTTTCTGATGATGACTGTTGATAAAACAGACCCCGACCTTATCATCTTCACGGGTGATATCGTTGAAGACAGCCGTGTCGGCGATATCGGAGTTGATGCCGAGCCTTTGAGAGAAGGGGTTACCGTTGACGGCGATTATAATCAGACTCTTATGAATGTTACCGAAGCCTGCAAAACCGTGTTTTACTATGCTGAGCAAAAGGGAATTCCCTTTGCTGTTTGCCAGGGCAACAATGACTACAAAAGCGGTGTAACCAACGAAGATTGGCTCAAAATCTATAACAGCTATGAAAATAGTCTTTCTGTTGACGAAAGCAATGATTCAGACGGCAGAATAGATTTTAATCTTGAAATAAAATCAAGTGACGGAGAAAAGACCGTTTTCAATATCTGGATGATGGATAACGGCGGCGGTGGTATCACGGAAGAACAGCTTGCATGGTACAAATCCGAAAGCGCTGCTTTAAAAGAAGCTAACGGCGGCGAACCCGTTCCTTCAATTCTTTTTCAGCACGTTCCCGTTGATGATATGGGCAATCTTTTTGAAGAATGCAATTTCTGGGACGAAGGTGCAAGCATCGGTGATGACGGAAAATGCTACCGCCTTAATCAGGAAATCGCAAGCGGCTACCATGCAGGAGCTATGATACCCGGAGCAACAACCGAGCAGTTCAGGGCGTGGAAAGAATGCGGAGATGTTCTCGGTGCATATTTCGGGCATTGGCACACAGAGGGATATACAGGTACATGGGACGGCATTGAGCTTGGCTTCACCTATGGCTGCGAATTTGCAAAACCCGGCCCTTACGGCGTGAGAGTTTTTACCCTTTATGAGAACGATATAAATAATTTCGATAACGAACTTTATACCTATGAAGGAAGTTATAAATCAGGAGCAAGTCTGGAACTTCAGGTTGATGAACCCTATGCGGTATATGATAATGCTGTTGAAGAGTTCTTCGCCGCAATAAAAAATATTTTTGTTCTTCTTAAAGCAGAAATAGTCAGCTTGTTTGCATGATATTCCACCCCGAAAGTTTTTCTTTCGGGGTGTTTTTTTCTTTTTCAAATATGGACTTAATTCTTTTATCATGATATAATAAGACGAATAACAAAGAACGGAAGTAATTCAATGAAAATTCTTTTAATTTCTCCGACCAACAGCGACCTTCTCCATGCTGTTTCCGTGCCTGTCGGACTTGTTTCAATCGGTACATATCTGAAACAGGCAGGACATGAAGTCAGAATAGTTGATCTCTCGGTTTCGCATCAGTCGGTTAAAAAAGTAATAAATGAATTCAAACCTGATTTGTGCGGTGTTTCCGTAAGGTCGGTAAAATCAGTTGCGTTTGCGGTTGATGTTTCCAAAAAAGTTCACCGCATGGGTGTTCCCGTTGTATGGGGCGGTCCGTTTTGCGATCAGGCACCGCTTGAGCATTTCTTTGATTCGGGTGTAATCGATGTTCTCAGCTTCAGCGAAGGCGAAATGACATGGCTTGAGCTTGCCGATGCTTTTGAAAACGGAAAATCTCTTGATGATATCAAGGGAATTGCATTCAGAAGAGACGGTAAAATAATCCGTACGGAAGACAGAGATTTTATGGATCTGAGCAAAATTCTTCCGTGTGATTGGTCAATGGTAGATGTGCCAAAGTATTTTCAGTATCTCTACGGCGCAGAAAAACTGCTCTATCTTTATCTTTCAAAAGGATGCCCCGGTCATTGCTCGTTCTGTTATAACATCGAATTCCACCGCTCATGCCACCGCAGAAAACCGCTTGAAGTTTTCATGCATGAAATAAAAGAGCTTGTTGCCTACGGTCTTGACGGTTTCTATCTTGCTGACGAAATGGCTTTTATGAAGAAATCGGATCTTTATGATTTGTGCGATGCACTTGATTCCGAAGGATACAAAATGACATGGGGATTCCAGACAAGAATCGGCGCACTTAACAAGGAAGATATTCAGCGCGCTTATGACAGCGGATGCAGATGGATTGATTTCGGAATTGAAAGCGGAAGCCCGAGAATGATAAAGAAAATCGGCAAAAACATTCCGCTTGATAAAATTCATCCCACATTCAAATGGTGCGAAGAAGTCGGAATCATCACAATGTCCAACTTTATTCTGGGTCTGCCCGGTGAAACCTGTGAAGATCTGAAGTGCAGTGTTGACCTTGCAAAATCGCTCCCGAATAACGAACCCACATTTCTTCTTTACGGCTATAATTACGGCTCGCCCGTGGGCAAGGAAATCTATAACAGCGGAAAATACAAGTTGCCAAAGAAACTTAAGGATTACAGCAAGATTGACTTCTGCTATAACAAACTTCCGAGCTTTTCCGAAACTCCTGCCTGGGATAAAAAGGTTGTTCAGGGATATTTTCTCTGGAATCAGCTTTTCAGAAAGGATTATTCAAAATCAACAAAGAGCTTTGATATGATTTATAAGCATCTCAAAATTGTTTTTGACAGAATATCCTATGTCGGAATTCTTCACTTGCCCGAAGCTCTTATCAAATCGGCTTTTCCGTTTATAAGATTTTTTGTTTCGGCAAAATTCTGCAAAAAGACCAGAAAGAAATACGGACTTGATTAAAACAAAAAAACAGACGGCAGTTCAATGAACTGCCGTCTGTAATTTTTTATGATTTAGATAATGCCCTGAGCCATCATTGCATCTGCAACCTTGATGAAACCTGCAATATTTGCACCTGCAACAAGGTCATAGCCGAGACCGTACTGCTCTGCTGCGAAAGCTGAGTTGTCGTGGATATCTTTCATGATCTGCTTGAGCTTATTGTCAACTTCTTCTGCTGTCCAGCTGTATCTCATTGAGTTCTGGCTCATTTCGAGAGCGGAAACAGCAACACCGCCTGCATTAACTGCCTTTGAAGGAGCAACGGCCTTGCAGTTTGCCTTGAGATAAGCAAGAGCATCG